>JBMOFX010000067.1:0-11835 GCA_049318665.1 Ilumatobacteraceae bacterium
TGTTATCCCAGAGACCAGGACAGGTTTCTCACGTGTTACTCACCCGTTCGCCACTCAACCTTCCGCAGTATTGCTACTGCATGGGTTCCGTTCGACTTGCATGTGTTAAGCACGCCGCCAGCGTTCGTCCTGAGCCAGGATCAAACTCTCCAACAAGAACTCTCCGGTTTCCCGGTTTCGTTCGCTTGAGAGCCGGCGATGCCACCCGAGGGAAAACTCGGGCAACGACATCGCATGGCTGATTGCCATCGATGGGATCGATGGACTTGTGAATTGACAGACAGCTCCATCCGACAACCTCACGGTCGACCGACGTGCTGCCCGCACTGGCGTTCTGTCTTCTCTTCTGTTTTCAAGGAGCCGAAGCTCTGGCACACATCAACCCCGAGGGCCTGACGTTGGTGCCATCTCGGCGGCCGATTGGCGCTCCGAGGCGAATTGCAACGCTAGCGGGCTCTCACCCGGGCGTCAACCTCGTCGGGAGAAAATCCCCGACTTCGTTGCTCCGACTGGCAAACTCGGCCGTTCGGAGCGGAGAGCAACCCTACCCCGGCACCGCTGGAGAAGCAACGTCGCGTCGACTGCTCAGCCGAGGACGCCCATCACGAAGTCACGTTTTCCTTTCCGGAGCAGGAGATATCTGCCTGCCAGGAGGTCGGCATGGCCGATCGCACCATCGACATCGAGTACTCGGCCACCTGCGCGTACTGCGCCCTGCGACAGGAGCCGGCCGACCTCACTGACGCTCTTCGCGACTCCGGCCTCGATCAGGATCTCGTGGACTCGCCGGTCGGCGAAGTCAGCAGGGAGCACGAGATGGGGCACTTCGGATGCGACGACGGCAAGTGCCTCCGGTGTGGCGGCCGTCGGGTCGGCACCAAACAGCACGCCGGCCGCGCTGGCGGCCGCCGCTGATGCGGACGCACCGTGCACGGTCGTCGTCATCTCGTCAGCGAGCGCCCGTTGGGCGATGCGGCGGTCGGGCGCAGCCGCATGATCGGCAAGGAGGGCATCGAGTTCTGCGAGTGGACGAAGTGAGAGCATCTTCAGGTACACCCCGACCATGGCATCGTCGGCCTGCACCCAGAACTGACGGAATTGGTATGGCGATGTACGTGCGGGATCGAGCCACACGGCTCCACCCACCGACTTGCCGAACTTGGAGCCGTCCGCCTTGGTCATCAGCGGGTGGGTCAGCGCATGGGCGGTCGCACCGAGGCGGCGTCGGATGAGGTCAACACCGGCGACGATGTTGCCCCATTGGTCGGACGCCCCGGCTTGCAACTCGACGCCATGGTGCTCGTAGAGATGGCGGAAGTCGTCGGCCTGCAACAACATGTACGAGAACTCGGTGTACGAGATGCCGTGCTCGCTCTCGATGCGAGACCGAACCGAGTCCTTCGCCATCATCTGGTTGACGGTGAAGTGTTTGCCGACGTCGCGCAGGAACGACAACAGGGTGACCTCCTGTGTCCAGTCGGCGTTGTTCACCAATGTCGCCTGGTACGGGCCGGGCTCGAAGTCGAGGAGCGAGGCGAGCTGGCGCTTGATGCACTCGACATTGTGGCGAAGCGTGTCGGCATCGAGCAGATTGCGTTCCTCGCTGCGGCCACCCGGATCGCCCACCATCCCGGTCGCTCCGCCGGCGAGTGGGTACGGGCGGTGACCAGCGAGTTGAAAGCGCCGCATGAAGAGTTGTCCCACCAAATGGCCGACATGCAACGAATCGGCGGTTGGGTCGAAGCCGATGTACAGCCCAATCGGACCCTGCGCGAGTCGCGCCGCGAGGGCATCTCGATCGGTGGTGTCATGCACCAGGCCGCGTGCATCGAGGTCGGCGAGTAGATCCATAGTGGTCCATGTTGCCAGCCCGGTGCGCCCATCACGCTGCTGACGACGGCTCACTATGGTTCTGCGCGTGGGACACGACCATCGCTCCAGCATCGACGTGCTCGCCGAACGCTTTCGAGACTTCGGCGCGACCGCAGCGAGTCGAGCGCCGTTGTATGGGCGTCTCTCGCTCGCCGTGGCCGACGACCCCGAGGTGCTGGCACTGCTCCAGGTCGCCGAGGACGAGCAGGCGATCCCGGTGCTGTTGTTCGCAGCCGTCCACCATGTGTTGCTCGCCGAACCCGATGCGCCACTCGCCAACCACTATCCCAACCTCGTCGCGGCGCCGTCGACGGCCGATCCATGGCCAACATTCCGGCACTTCGCATTGATGCACGCCGACGAGATCCGTGACACCGTGAGCACCCGTCACACCCAGACCAACGAGATCGGTCGCTGTTCGCTCTTCCTGCCGGCACTCGGGCTCGTCGAGCACGAGATTGGTCCGCTCTCGCTGATCGATGTAGGTACGAGCGCAGGGTTGAACCTGCTCATCGATCGGTACCAGTACGACTACGGACCGAGTGGGTCGGTCCGGCCGGACCGACCTGGCGGGCCGGACGGATCGGTCGTGTTGGCGTGCGCGGTGTCGGGCACCGTGCCGGTACCGACGGCGATGCCCGTGGTGGCAGCGGCGATAGGGATCGATCCGAAGCCAATCGATGTGCATGACGCCACGGAGGTGCGCTGGCTCGAGGCATGTGTCTGGCCCGACCAACTCGATCGGTTCCAACGCCTCGTCGCCGCAGTGGCCATAGCCCGTGAGCACGGCGTCGACGTGCGCCGAGGCGATGCTGTCGATGATCTCGCTGCCGCGGTGAGCGAGGCGACGCAGCACGGGCACCCCATGGTGATGAACAGCTGGGTTCTCAACTACCTCACGCCTGCACGTCGTGAGGAGTACGTGGCTGAGCTCGATGCGATCGGCAGTCACACCGACCTGTCGTGGGTGCTTGCCGAGAGCCCCAGTCAGACCAGCGGCCTCCCGATTCCGACCACCGCCGTACCCGAGGATCTCACGGTGCTCTCGCTCGTGCGATGGCGCGATGGGACGCGCATCATCCAACGGCTTGCGACGTGCCACCCGCACGGCTACACGATGCGGTGGGACCCGTGGCCGGAAGATCTCACTCGACGAGCCATCGACGAGGGAGATCGACCGCCCGGCTGATGCCGATCCGAGGGGTGACACGATGTGGGGGTGACGGAGCTCCGTCGTCGATCACCTCTGCGTCACGGCCGTTCCACGTGAGATCAGCGCCCAGCACCTTTGCCAGGCGGCCCGGGCCCGCACTGCGTCGAAGTTCGATGCCGTCGATGACGGCCGACCGAACGAGCACCGCCTGACCATCACCGTCCGCACCCGTGACGATGTTGATGCAATGGTGAACGCCGTAGACGAAGTACACGTACAGCATTCCCGGCGGCCCGAACATCGGGGCGTTGCGTCGGGTCGGCCCGCGGAACGAGTGGCTCGCTTCGTCGTCGCGTGTGTACGCCTCGACCTCGGTGATGCGGGCACGTTGCCCACCGGCGACGAGCACCCGGTGCAGCAGGTCGGGCGCCACCACGGTCGCATCACGCGAGAAGAACGAGGCGGGAAGGCGACGCCCGGCCACGTGGAGCTACAGCGCTTCTCTCAGGCGCGCCAGCTCGGCACCGAAGCGCTCGATCTGCTCGGCGACCGGGCCGGGACCGGCCCCACCCGGTGTCGTTCGGCGTCGGACGGACACGCCGGGCGAGACCAGCGCGGCAGCATCAGGTCCGAGTGCTTCGTGATCGTTGACCAGCGTGCGCAGCGACGCAGCACCCGTGAGAGCTTCCCGCACGAGAGCACCAACGATCGCGTGAGCGTCGCGGAACGGCGTGCCGCGCTGAACGAGCCACTCGGCGAGATCGGTGGCCGAGGACGACTCGGCGTCTGCTGCGGCCTGCATCCGCTCGGGGACGAAGGTCGCAGTTGCGATCATGCCGGTGAGAGCGCCGAGCGCGAGCCGAATCTGATCGACGGCGTCGAACAGCGGCTCCTTGTCCTCCTGGTAGTCGCGGTTGTAGCTCAGCGGGAGGCCCTTCATCGTGGCGAGGAACCCGGTGAGGTCGCCGATCACCCGACCAGCCTTGCCACGAGCGAGTTCGGCGATGTCGGGGTTCTTCTTCTGCGGCAGCATCGACGAGCCCGTCGCGTACCCGTCGTCGAGGATGGCGAAGCCGAACTCATCGGTGGTCCACAGCACCCACTCCTCACCGAGGCGCGACAGGTTGATGCCGATGAGCGTGAGCACGAACAGCGCCTCTGCGACATGGTCGCGAGAGCCGACGGCGTCGAGCGAGTTCTCGAACCGGCGAGCGAAGCCCAGGTCAGCTGCAGTCCCATCGGGGTCGAGCGGGAGCGACGATCCCGCCAGTGCACCAGCACCGAGCGGCGACACGTCGATCCGCTCGAGCGCATCGAGGATGCGTTGCACGTCACGGCCGAGTGCCCACCCGTGTGCAAGCAGATGATGTGCGAGGAGCACCGGTTGCGCCCGTTGCAGGTGGGTGTAGCCAGGAAGATAGATGTCACCCGACTCCGTGGCACGGCGAAGCAAGACAGCCTGGAGGTCGACGACGCGATGGGCGATGACCACCAACTCTCGCTTCAACCACAGCCGGACATCGGTCGCACTCTGATCGTTGCGACTCCGGCCTGTGTGCAGCTTCGCCCCCGCGGGCCCGGCGAGATCGGTGACTCGGCGCTCGATCGCTGTGTGGATGTCTTCGTCGGACGGGAGGTACACGAACGTGCCCGCCTCCATCTCGATCGCCACCGTGTCGAGCGCAGCGAGCACGGCATCGCGCTCGGTCTCGGAGATGATCGCCACTCGGGCGAGGCCTCGCACGTGGGCCCTCGACCCCTGGATGTCATCACGCCAGAGACGACGATCGAACGACAGGCTTTCGGTGAAGGCCATCAACTCCGCTGCAGGCCCACCTTCGAATCGGCCGTGCCACAGCGTCCTGCCGTCGTCGGCGCCGCTCATGACAGCCCTGCTAGCTCACGCAGGAGCGAACACAGCCCTGCTCCACCCAACGCCTCATCCGCGACGCACAGGAGCGTGTCGTCACCGGCGACCGTGCCGAGTACGCCAGGAAGGTTCGAGCGGTCGAGGGCTGATCCGACCACGTGCGCGCAGCCGGGCGGTGTGCGCAGCACGACCAAATTGCCGGACACCCGGACCTCGGCCACCCACTCCCCCATCACACGACGGAGATGCTCGTGGGGTGCTTGCCGGGCGGGCTCGTACTCAGGAATCGCGTAGACCGTCTCGCCGCCCGGCACCCGCACCTTGATGGCGCCAAGGTCGTCGAGATCGCGCGACACCGTCGCCTGCGTCGCAACGATGCCTTCGTCGCTCAGGAGATCGACCAACTGCGGCTGGCTCGTGACCGGTTGAACACCGATCAATCGGCTGATCGCCTGCTGGCGCTGGACCTTGGTCGTCATGGATGAACCCCGAGCAGGAACGCGAGCGCACCGCGAGCGGTATGCATGCGATTGTGGCCTTGCTCGATCACGAGCGAGCGTGGACCGTCGATCACATCGGCGGTCACCTCGCTGCCACGGTAGGCCGGCAGGCAGTGCATGAAGTGGGCGTCCGCGCTCGCCGCGGCCATGAGGGCGTCGTTCACCTGATACCGCCCGAAGACTTCACGGCGCGCCGCCTTCTCGTCCTCTTGACCCATCGACACCCACGTGTCGGTGTGGACGACCGCGGCACCACGCACCGCCACCGACGGATCCACGACCTGTTCGATCGTGCCGACGCCCAACGCATCGATACGGGCGAGTTCGGCATCCGACGCGTCGAAGCCTTCGGGACACCCCAGCCGCACATGCATGCCGAGCATCATCGATGCCTCAGCGAGCGATCGAGACACGTTGTTGTAGTCGCCGACGTACGACACGATTCGCCCGGCGAGATGACCGATCGCCTGCCGCATCGTGAGTAGATCGGCCAGCGCTTGCAGCGGATGACTTCGGTCGCTCAGCAGGTTGACAACGGGCACCGACGACACGTCCGCGAACCGCTCGACCGTCGAGTGCGAGAACACGCGGGCACCGATCATGGCGTGATAGCCCGCCAGGATTCGGGCCACGTCTTCCACCGGCTCACGCACGTCGAGCCCAACCTCTTCACCGCGCGTGTAGATCGGATGTCCGCCCAGTTGCACGACCGCCATCTCGGTGCTGTGTCGCGTCCGATTCGAGGGCTTCTCGAACACGAGCGCGACGCCCTTGCCGGCCAACGGCGCGCCGAGCGATTCGACGCGTAGCTCAGCCAGATCGAGGATCGCCACGAGTTCGTCGGACGCGAGGTCGGTGATGTCGAGGAGGTGTCTCATGACAGGACGCCGGCCATGATCGAGATCGCTTCGTCGATCTCGGCTTCCGACACCGTGATCGGTGGGGCGAGCCGCAGCGCCGTCGACGTGACCGCATTGGTGACCAATCCACGGCCGAGCAGTTCCGTGTACACCGATTTGGCGTCGGCGCCGTCATGGAGCTCGGCGGCGAGCAAGAGGCCCTGTCCGCGCACAGTGGCCACGCCCGGCAGCGCGATCAACCGTTCGCGGAGATAGGCCCCGCGCGCCGCGGCGAGTGCCGGCGCGTCAATGCGCCGCATCTCCGCCAGCACGGCACGAACCACTGCCGTCGCGATGGCCGTGCCGCTATAGGTGCTGCCGTGGTCACCAGGCTGGAAGGCAGCCGCGACATCGGTCCGTGCCCAGACGGCGCCGACCGGGAACCCGTTGCCCATCGCCTTCGCCATCGTCACCACGTCGGGAGCGATGCCTGCGTGTTGGAAGCCGAACCATCGCCCAGTCCGAGCGAAACCGGTCTGTACCTCGTCGACGATCAGGAGCAGCTCGCGCTCGTCGCAGAGGCGACGAAGGCCCTCGAGGTACGCAGGCTCGGCGGGGATGACGCCGCCCTCGCCCTGCACTGTCTCGATGAGGATCGCGCTCACGCTCGGGTCGATCGCTTGCTCGGCCGCCGCGAGATCACCGAATGGGACATGCCGAAATCCGTCGGGCATCGGAAAGAACGGCTCGTGCTTCGCGGGCTGGCCGGTAGCCGCCAGCGCGGCCAGTGTGCGGCCGTGAAAACTGCCGTACGCACTCACCACGACATGACGACCGCGCCCACCGAACTTGCGCGCCAATTTGAGCGCTGCCTCATTGGCCTCGGCTCCCGAGTTGCAGAAGAACACCTGGCCATCGAGCCCCGTCGTCTCAGCCAGCAACGCACGGAGCTCGAGCGCGGCCGCAGCGGCCTGATCGTTGGCGAAGAAGTTGCTGACGTGGAGCAAGGTCGAGGCCTGCACCGACATGGCCTCAGCGACGACCGGGTTCGAATGACCCAACGAGGTGACGGCGAGTCCGCAGAGGAAGTCGAGATAGCGCTTGCCCGCCACATCGAACAGTTCTGTACCGAGACCTCGCACGAACATCACCTGCGGCGGTCCGAACACGGGCATGAACGGACACGAGTCACCCGCACCGGTGGTGGGGAACGCATGCGCGCTCATGGATTGACCTCTCTGACCATCGTGCCGATCCCTTCATCGGTGAACAACTCGAGCAGCAGCACGTGCGGTATGCGCCCATCGAGGATGTGCGCGCGTCGGACACCATTGCGGACGGCCTGCACACAGCTTGCGACTTTCGGGATCATCCCGCCAGCGATGATCCCCTCTGCTACCAGCACGTCGAGCTCGTCAGGGGTCGTCTGGCGAATCAGGCTCGCCGGATCGTTGACGACGCGCCGCAACCCCTCGATGTCGGTGAGGTAGACGAGCTTCTCGGCTCCGAGCGCCTCGGCGATGGCGCCCGCCACGGTGTCGGCGTTGATGTTGTAGGCCTGACCGTTCTCGTCAGCGCCGAGCGTTGCGACCACCGGGATGAACGCGTCGTCGAGTAGTGCTTCGAGGATGGTGGGATCGATCGCGGTGACATCGCCGACGAAGCCGAGCTCCGGGTCTCGCGCCGACGCGCGGATGAGATGGGCATCCTCCCCCGAGACGCCGACGGCAATCGGGCCGTGCACGTTGATCGCCGACACCAACTGCGGGTTCACCTGCCCGATCAGCACCATTCTGGCGATGTCGACCGTCTCTGCATCGGTGACGCGGAGACCGTTGCGGAACTCCGTCTCCTTCCCGAGCCGAGTCATCAACTGGGAGATCTGAGGACCACCACCGTGAACAACGACCGGTCGCATGCCGACAGCTCGCATCAGCACCAGGTCTTCGGCGAACAATGCAAGGGCGTCGTGGTCGGACGCCCCCGCCAACGCGTTGCCGCCGTACTTCACGACGACCACCTGTCCGGCGAAGCGCTGGATGTACGGGAGCGCCTCGACGAGCACCGCCGCCCGTTCGGCTGCCCGATCCGCTGACAGGGACGCGTTCACGGATACAGCCCCACCCGTTGCAGTCCGGCGGTCTCCGGCAAGCCGAGTGCGACGTTCGCCGCCTGCACGGCGCCGCCGCTCGCTCCCTTGCACAGGTTGTCGATCGCGGCGATGGCGACCACGGTGTCCGTCCGCTCGTCGTAGCGAGCGGTGAGGTGGGCGGTGTTGGAGCCCCGACACGCCTTGGACGATGGGGACGCATCGGACACGACGACGAACGGTTCGCCGTCGTACGCGCTGCGCAACGCGTCGAGCACGATCGCAGTGGACAGATCACTCGTCGCTGGACGGGCGTAACACGTCGCAAGGATGGCCCGATCGAGCGGGGCGAGATGCGGTGTGAACAGCACGCTGCATCGGTCGTCACCGAGGGACCTACTGATCACCTGCTCGATCTCAGGTGTGTGGCGGTGATCGAGCAGCCCGTACGCGCGCAGGTCCTCGTTGGCGGACCCGAAGAGCGAGTCGTTCTTCAGCGAACGGCCGGCACCGCTGATGCCGGTCTTGCTGTCGACGATGATGCGGTCGTGCTCGATGAGGCCCATGCGCACGAGCGGCTCGAGTGCGAGCGACGCCGCCGTGACGTGGCAACCAGGGGTGGCAACCAGGTTGGCCGCTTCGATCTCGGCTCGAAACAGCTCCGGAAGCCCGAACGCAGCGGCCGCGAGGTGGTCGGGTTGGTCGTGGGCGAAGCCGTACCACGTCGGATAGAGCGTGGCATCACGAAGGCGATAGGCGGCCGAGAGGTCGACGACGCATGCGACCGTGCCGACGAGTGCAGGGACGAGTGCCATGCTCGCTTCGTGGGGCAGCCCGAGGAAGGCAACATCGAGGTCGAGGTCGGCCACCCGCTCGAGTTCGAGTTCGCTGAACACGAGGTCGGGGTAGGCGGCAGCGACACTCGGATACAGCGAGGCGGCACGAACTCCCGCCTGCGTGTCGCCGGTGGCGTACACCAATTCGAGGTCGGGGTGATGCGCAAGGAGCCGCATCAATTCCACGCCGGTGTATCCCGACGCGCCGATGATTCCAGCTCGGCGACGTTCACTCATGACGCATGACTATACATGATCATGCATGACCATGCTACGCAATTGGGCCGACCGCACCATTTGCCGGGCCTGGCGACGCCGCTACCGTCCCGGCTGTGCGGACCACTGGTGAGAAGGATCGGGGCCTCAAGGTCACCCTCGTCGCTGCCGACCTCGTGACGTTGTGGTTCGCGTGGTTTCCCGTCCTCGCGATCATCGGCACGCCCGCCCGCCAGCCGTCCGAGACCCTGTTCGTCGCCCCCGTCGTGCTCGCGGCAGCACTGCTCGTGATGCGCCATCAGGGCCTCTACCTCTCACGACGTTGTGCGATGCGTTCCACCGAGGTCCACCTGGTGGCACGATCCACCGCCTTCACCGCACTCGCCCTCGTCGTCGTCGACCGCATCGTCTTCCGTTCGCTCGGTACGGGCATCGCTCTGCGCGAGATCCTCATTGGGTCGGCCCTGATGCTTCCCCTGCTGGTACTCGAGCGCGCCGTCTTTCGGAGCGTGCTGCGGATGGCTCGTCAGCAGGGACAACGCAGCCGCCCCGTGCTCATCGTCGGTGCCGGTGCGCAGGCCGCACGCTTCGTTGCCTTGCTGCACGACCACGCGGACCTTGGCATGACCGTCGCAGGGGTGCTCGGCGACGCGGCTGACGCGTGCGACAGCGGGCTCGAGGCGCTCCACCTCGGAGCGATCGACGAGGTCGAGCGCATCGCCGATGAGCGGCGCGTGACCGGCATCATCATCACGCCGGCGGCGTCGGAGCACCCGGAGATGACGGCGATCGTGAAGCGATTGCAGCAGCGAGGTCTGCACGTCCAGATCGCCCACGGTCTCACGGGGTTCGACCTGCAACGCCTGCGACAGATCCACGTCTCGCGTGAACCGATGATCTACCTCGAGCAGTCAGAACCCGGACCATTCGCCCACGGCCTCAAGCGTGCCGTCGACCTCGTCGTGAGCGCGACCGTGCTGGTCGTGCTGCTGCCTGTGTATGCCGTCATTGCGCTCGCCATCAAACTCGATGACGGTGGCCCGGTCGTCTTCGCCCAAACCCGGGTCGGCCGCGCTGGACGAACGTTCCGGGTCTACAAGTTCCGGACGATGGTCGTCGGTGCTGAGTCGAAGCTGCCGTCGCTTCAATCCGACAACGAACGATCGGGACCGCTGTTCAAGATCGAACGCGATCCTCGCATCACTCGCATTGGCCACATGCTTCGCCTGACCAGCCTCGACGAACTCCCACAGTTCGTCAATGTCCTGCTCGGCACGATGAGCGTGGTCGGTCCGCGGCCAGCACTCCCGAGCGAGGTCGTCGCCTTTGACGCGGACCTACGTCGGAGGGAACTGGTCAAGCCCGGCATCACAGGCCTCTGGCAGGTGGAAGCACGAGACGTCGCGAGTTTCGACGAATATCGTCGACTCGACTTGTTCTATGTCGACAACTGGACCGTCGCGGGTGATCTCCAGATCATGCTCGACACAGCCGAGCACCTGTTTGGGCGGCTGATTCGATCGAAGCAGGCGACAGCGATCTGCAGCGGCGCGCAACCCAACGTCGCACCGCGGGCGACGGTCGCCCAGGTGTCGTCCCCGGTCAGCGTCTCTTGATCAACCGAAGCCCCACCTGATGTCTCGATGACGTTGCGTCGGCCACGACGAATCGACCTCGGACCGGATCGAAGATGGCGCGACCGACCAGCCCGACAACGTCGAGCGTTGCGGGCGTGTATTCCGCCGCATCCGCGGCCAATGCGCGTTCCACCGTCGCCAGCGCTTGCTGGTGATCGAGACCCAGCATCAATGCGTCATGGATGAGTCGACGGCGCTCGGGTTCGGCAAGCGTGCCCACGACCATCCGCAGGTGATCAACGACCCCGAAGATCTCGTCGTCGATCGACGCTCGTGGCCCACCCCATCGCGTGACCTCAGGCGTCGAGCGAGACAGCGCGACCACGGCGCGCAGCGCGTCCGCGAGTTCGTCGGTGCGATCGGCTACGGCATCGAGCAGCCGATCACCAGCCGACGCACGCTCGGCGGGTGATGCATCATCTGCCAGGTCGAGCACGGCGGCGTCGGAGCGCACTGCGACGTCGTGGCCGAGTTCTTCGCTGAGGCAACGCTCCACCTGCCGCAAGACGGCATTGACCGCCGGAGCTGGTGCCGGAGCTGGTGCCGGCGTTGGCGCTGGCGGTGGCGCTGGAGGTGGCGCGGCGGCGAGCGCCGTAGCGAGTGGCGGCGCTGAACGGGTACCGGCGAGCGCAACTCCGACGGCTCCAACCGCCACGACGACAGCCGCGACGGCGCCGCTATCTGCGATCGGCACGACGGGTTCAGGCTCATCATGAGGGAGCTCGGTCGGTGGGACGAGGTCGATGATTCGAACGGATCGAGCGATCGCGGGCGGAAGGCGAAGCGACCATCGATCACTCGGTGACACGGCGGTCCGTCCGTC
>JBMOFX010000068.1:0-11802 GCA_049318665.1 Ilumatobacteraceae bacterium
CGGCCGGTCAACCGCATCTGATCGTCGAAGGTGGCGGGCACTTCCTGCAGGAAGACGTCCCCGAGGCCTACACCGCCGCGTTGATGGCGTGGATGGGCGCGCCGTCGTGACGCCCGCAGCGAACGCTCGCACGGGCAGCGGGGTGTACACGCTCTACGGCGCGCCGGTGTCGCTGTACACGGGCAAAGTGCGCTCGTACCTGCGCAAACAGGGCATCCCGTTCGTCGAGGTGCCGCCGGGGAGCGACCGCTACCTCCGCCACATCGTGCCAACGGTCGGCCGTTGGATCATCCCGGTGATGGAGACGCCCGACGGCACCATCATCCAGGACGGTGCCGACATCATCGATCACTTCGAACGAGGCGACGGCCAGACCCTGCGGCGGTACCCGGTGTACCCGGTGTCACCGCTGCTCCTCGCCGTCAGCCATGTATTCGAGCTGTTCGGCGGCGAAGGTCTGCTGCGTCCCGCGATGCACTATCGATGGAACTTCGACGACGAGAACCTGGCGTTCCTCAGCTCGGAGTTCGCGCTCCTCACTCCGCGGACGCTGACGGCGGAGCAAGCAGCACAGGCCTTCGTGCACAGCAGTGGCCGGATGCGCAAGGCCGCGGCAAACTTCGGCATCACTCCCGAGTCGCAGCCACTGATCGAGGCCGCCTTCCACCAGTGGCTCGACCTGTTCAGCGCTCACCTCAGCGACCATCCCTACCTGCTCGGCGATCGCCCGACGATCGGCGACTTCGGGTTGATCGCCGCGATGTGGGCGCACCTCTACCGAGATCCCGCACCGACCATGCTCGTGAAACGGCGGGCCCCGCGGGTCGGCCGTTGGGTGGAGCGGATGACGACCGCTGAGCCCTACCTGCACGAGTTCGATACCGGCGCCGACGACGCGGATCTGATCAGCGATGCGGCGCTGCCCGCGACCTTGCTCGAGTTGATGCGCTACGTCGCCGCGGAGTATCTCCCGGAGATCGTGGCCCATGTCGAGGTCGCGAACCGTTGGCTCGGCGAGCATCCCGAGATCGAGGATGGCACGAACGGTCTCGACAAACCGGCCGAACGCAGTCTCGCCGGCCGCGGCCTGGAGGGCGGAGGTCGGGCATCGTTCCCGTGGCGCGGGATCACACTCACGACCGGGGTGATGCCATACCGGTTCTGGCTGATGCAGCGGCTCCACGACGACCTCGCCGGAGCATCGGCGGATGAGCAACGCCGGGTCCGCGAGGTGTTTCAGGCGACCTCCCTCGAGCCGCTGCTCGATCTACGGACGTTGCGCCGGGTGGAGCGCACGGGCCACCTCGAGGTGTGGGGACCGATGTCATGGTCTTCGGACACCCGAATGACCCCTGGGTACGATCGGCGCCAATGACGGACATCGCCGAGCAGGAATCGCACATCGACGGGCGCGTCGCCCGACGTGAGCGCAACATCGACGCCGTTCTCGACGTGGTCTTGGAGATGTTCGCCGAGGACATGCTATTCCCGACGATCGAGCAGGCGTCGAAGCGGTCCGGGCTGTCGCTGCGGTCGCTGTACCGGTACTTCGCCGATCCGGGTGAGTTGGTGGCAGCGGCGATCAAGCACGATCGAAGGCGGGCCGCCGAGCTCACCCACTTGTCGCAGATCGGTCAAGGTCCGTTCGGTCGACGCGTCGACGACTTCGTGTCGATGCGTATCCGCCTGTACGAGGCGCACGGCCCGATCTACCGCGCCACGATCCACAACGCGGCTGCCCATTCGCGCGTGCGCGACGAGCTGCAACGGAATCGGAGCCTGCTTCGCGAGCAGTTCGAGTTGCAGTTCGCGCCCGAGCTGGCCGCACTGGCTCCCCGGGCTCGCGTGTCGGTCGTCGAGGCGGGGAACCTCTTGACACAGCTGGATTCGATCGACCTGTTGCGCCGCTTCCGGAACCTGACCGTGGTCGAGACCACCGCAGTGCTGCGCGACACCCTGAGCACGCTGCTCACGCTCACCCACCACCGCAAACGAGCGTGATGACACCGCTCGGGAGTTGTCTCGAGCCAGGGCTCGCCTCAGGCTGGGAGGAGGAGTTGGGCGTTGCGCACGAAGAACGCCTCGACGGCATCGTCGCCGAGCGGCCCGATGTCGCTAGCAAGGCGACCGATCGGATCGGTGCCGCCTTCAGGGTGGGGGAAGTCGGTAGAGAACGCGTAGATCTCCGGCATGCCATACCGCTCGATCTGACGGGCGGTGCGTTCCCAGAAGAACGGTGTTACTCGAATCTGGTCGACGAAGACTTCGGTAGGGCGGCGGTGCAGCCCGTCGCGCAGGCGGCGTGACATCTGGAGTCGGTCTTCGAGGAGGTCGACGAACGGTCCCACCCACATTGCGCCGAGTTCGATCACCCCAACTCGCAGACCGGGATGCCGATCGAAGACACCGCCGTAGAGCATCGCGGCAAGATAGTTCTGCACGGGGAGGTGCATCGTTGCCAGCATGTGCGGACCGACGGGCTCACCGGTCGAGAAGCCGCCGGGCCGCAGGGTGTCGGCATCCGGCCACGCGTCGCTGCCGAAGAAGCCGTCCTGGCCGCCGATGTGGAACGTCACGGGCATCCCGGCATCTGCGAGGAGGGCCCACAGTGGGTCGACCTCGGCTGCAGCGGGCGAGAAGCCCCCGGGGGCGATGCCGTCCTGGATGAGCACCGCACGGGCGCCGCCCGCTGCAACCCGTTCGGCTTCGGCGATGGCGCCCTCGATCGTGGTGAGGTTGAGCAGCGCCGTCGGCCGGAGGCGGCCAGCGCCCACCGATGTCCAATGCAGCACGGCGTCGTTGTATTCGCGTAGCACCGGAGCGGCGCTCGGGTGGTCGGCCCACGCGGACGCCGCCAGGATGACCTGCGGGAAGATCAGTTGGCGTTCGATCCCCATCATGTCCAAGGCGGCGAGGCGACCCTCGGGGGTGCAGGCCCCTGGCGCGGCGGTGCTCTTGGTCGTCCACACCGATTCGGTGGTGAGTTCGGGTTCGTCGGTGTCGTCGAAGAATGGGATGTGCGCGTACCGCTCGCCGAAGCGAGCGGTGGCGTCGCCGAACACTTCTCCCCAGCGCGAGATCGGGACCTGGAGGTGGCTGTCGAGATCGTTGATGCGGCCGTGCACAGCGGGGACGTTCGTGGGCATGGCCAAACCATTGCACGGGGTGGTCACGCGATGCCACGCCTGCGACCATCGGGGCATGCATCTGCCGCGCGCGTTCGAGCTCTCGGCGACCAGTCATAATGGCGGCGATGAGGGCGGCTGTCACCACTCGGTATGGCTCCCCGGAGGTCGTTCATGTCATCGACGTCCCCCGTCCCTCTCCGGCAGCGAACGAGTTGCTCGTTCGGGTGCACGCGTCCACCGTCAACCGGACCGACTGTGGCCTCCGAGCGGCCCACCCTTGGTTCGTCCGTGGCTTCTCGGGCGTCGTCAAGCCGAAGCGAACCATCCTCGGCAACGAGTTCGCCGGAGTCGTCGAGGCGGTCGGCGCTGACGTCACACGTTTCGCGGTTGGGGACCGGGTGTTCGGCTACGACGATGTCCGCTTCGGGTGTCACGCCGAATACCTCGTCATCGGTCAGGACGCTGCGGTCGCAACCATGCCGGACGACCGTGGCTTTGAGCTCATGGCGGCGGCGACGGAGGGTTCGCACTACGCGCTCGCCTACATCCGGGCCGCTGGTGTCGATGACACCAGTGAGGTCCTCGTCTACGGCGCCACCGGCGCGATCGGTTCGGCGGCCGTGCAGATCATCAAGAGTCTCGGGGCCCACGTGACCGCGGTGTGCAGCAGCGAGCACGTCGAGCTCGTCACCGGGCTCGGCGCAGACCGCGTGATCGACCGTACAACCACCGACTTCACCGCCGACAGCCAACGGTATGACCTCGTCCTCGACGCAGTCGGGAAGTGCTCGTTCCGGCAGTGCCGCGAGCTGTTGAAGCCACGCGGGATCTGGACTTCGACCGACCTCGGCCCGCTCTCGCAGAACCCGCTGCTCGTGCTGGCAACTCGCTTCTCGCGTGGGCGCCGGGTGCTGTTTCCCATCCCCAAGGTCGACCAGGCGATGATCGAGTACCTCAAGGGGCTGGTCGAGTCGCAACAGTTCACGCCCGTCATTGACCGCACCTACCCGCTCGACGAGATCGTCGAGGCGTACCGGTACGTCGAATCGCAGCAGAAGCTCGGCAACGTCGTGATCGCCCTCGCGGACGACGGTGATGGAGACCGTTCCACCATGGCGTGATCTCCAGCCACCAGCGGTTCACAACTGAACTCTGGCCGACGCTCAGTCGTGTCGAACGATGCTCGGTGAGATGAGGCGTGCTGCTTCGCACACGGCGAGCCGGGGACTGCTCAAGATCGGAGTGTCGATGTTCAACCGCAGCGCTGCATCGGCCATGGACGCCTGGGCCAACACGATCACATCGACGGTTCCGGCCAACGAGGCGCACGTTGCGGCGACGGTGTCGAGGTAGCCGTCCAGGTCGCCCGCCTCGAACCTCGCCCAGGCGCCCTCGCTGAGCACGACCGACACGTCGACATCACGACCTGCGCTCACTGACTCGATGAGCTCCAGGGTCGGTCCGACCGTGCTGTCGACGGCGGCCACGACCGCGATCCGTCGTCCCATTGCCACGGCAGCGTCCGCCATCGGGCGATCCACCCGGATGACGCGTTGCCCGCGCTCGTGACCGAGGCGTTCCGCTTCGGCCCCGATCGTCGAACAGGTGCAGACAACAACGTCCGCTCCCGACAGCGCGAGCTCGTCCAAGGCAAGCGCGATACCTTCCGACACGTCGGGGTGACGTGGCCCGAGTCGACGTGCATCCGCGAGGAGCGCTGCGTTCACGACGGTGGCCGTCACGACATCTGCTCCGAACTCGTCGACAAGTCGATCGAACGTGGCCGTGTGGACGGGAGATGTGTGCAAGAAGCCGATCGTGGGCTGCGGCGATCGGCTCATCGGTACTCGTCGTACAACTCGTGATCGACAAGGTCGCCATAGGTCGGGTTGCGCTCGATATAGGAGTGGACGAACGAGCAGAGCGGAACGATCATCTCGCCACTCGAGCGCAGGAAATCGAGCATCGCTGCGGTGGCGCGCCCGCCGACGCCCTGGCCCTCGAAGGCCGAGTCGACACCCGCGTGGTCCACGACGCGCCGGCCGTCGCGAAGCCGGTAGGTGATCTCACCGGCCGGGGTCCCGTCGGCAACGATCACGAACCGGTTCGATTCGGGTTCGTCGATGACGCTCACGTCCACGGCATGCCCTCCATCAACGACGACCGGGCGGCCGCCCACATGTCCCGGCGATGGTACCCACGGCTCAGGCCGGTGGACCGCCAGCGATGGGCCCCCATTGCGAGCCGAGCAACACGTCGATGCTGGCGTGGCCGGGCGGGGTCGCGTTGTTGAAGAGGTCGCCGTCGGTCCAGTGCTCGACCATGTGACCGTGGGGGTCGAGCCAGTAGTCGTAGATCTGGCTTCCCAGGATGTGACGGCCGATTCCCCATTGATGCGTGCGCTGGGTACTGACGAGGTGCGTGTTGCCGCGCATCAGGTCGTCGAAGTCAGCGACTTCGAACGCAGCGTGGTTGAACTGGGACCTGCCGAGCCCGAGCAGGAACAGCGTGTGGTGGTCGACGAAGTGTTCCCCGCGGTCGCAGCGCAGGAACGCGCCGAACGCTGTGTCGGCATCGAGCGCAATCTCGTCGGAGGTGATCAGTCCGAAGCGCTCCTTGTACCAGGCCTCGCTCGCTCGGAAGTCGCGCACGTCGAGCACACAGTGGCCGAGACGCTTCACATGCGCAGGGCCGGCCGCGAGACGCACAGGTGTACCGGCGCGCCAGATGCTGCTGGCGTCATTCCGCGCCGGTGTCGCCGGAGTCGGGAGCCTGCCAACCGAACGCCGTGAGGCGACGACCTCGACCCGGAACCCGTCGGGATCGATGGTCTCCACGACCCTGCCACCGCCGGGCCCGTCGAGATCGTGGACGGGTGTGAACCCATCGAGCTGCGCGAGTGCTTCGAGATCGCCGAGGTGCTCGGCGTTGAAGGCGAACCCGACGAAGCGTGGGGTGGGGCCGAGGTGCGTGACGTGCACGAAGCCCTCGTCGTCGGTGCCTCGCATGTAGAGCGTCGTGTCGTCGCGTGCTGAACGTTGCAGGCCGAAGTCGATGAGGAACGACTCCATGACGTCGAGGTCGGGCGCCTCGAAGCGGACGAACGCGACGTCGGTGACACGCACGCTCATGACACCCCGAACAGCAAGGTGATCACGGCGTCGGCGTGCGCCTCGACGACGGCGTCGTCGGTGGGCTCGAGGCCGGCAACGCGACGCAGCTCCGGTGCGAGGACGAACACCGACGTGGCGGCACTCGTGAGGATGTAGAACAGGTGTGCCACCGGGATGGCGGGCACGTGACCATCGCGCACGAGCCCTGCGAACATCGCGGTGGTCTGTTCGAAGTGACGGCGTACGTGTCGCTCGACCAGCCAATCCATGCGGGGCCCGTCGGTCTTGCACTCCTGGGTGATGATCCGATGCAGTTGCGGGTGCTGTGCCGAGAAGTAGACGAACTCGCGAATGACGAGCCGCGCGGTGGTGAGCGCGTCGACGCCGCGCAGGCCGTCAGCGCGCCGGTCGAGCGCGTCGTTGAGCTCGACGAAGATGTCGTCGACGGCAGCGCGCCAGAGCTCGTCCTTGGAGCTGAAGTGGTAGTTGAGCAGGCCCTGCGTGACGCCAGCCCTCGCGGCGATCTCGCGTGTCGTCGCCCCGTCGAACGATTGCTCCGAGAAGAGGTCGAGCGCCGCGGCAAGGATCTTGGCTCGCGTGGCGTCGGCGGAAGGCCGCGTTGCCCGCGTTGCCGTCAGCTGGTTGGCCACGGGCGGCAGTCTATTCAAACGATCAGGCTTTTGACGAGAGCCTGTTCATCCGAACAGGATCACGGACATGACCCACGACGCAGACGTCGCGATCGTCGGGTGCGGACCCGTCGGCAGCACCCTCGCCATCCTGATCGCGCAACTCGGCCATCGCGTGATGGTGCTCGAGCGGTGGCCCGAGCCGTACCCACTTCCCCGAGCCGTTCACTTCGATCACGAGGTCGCCCGCATCTTCCAATCGGCCGGCATCGGGCCGGCACTGCGCGAGATCATCGAGCCGGCCGACATCTACGAGTGGCGGAACGCGACGGGCACCACGTTGCTCCGGTTCGGCCGACGTGGCGATGGACCCTCGGGCTGGCCGTTCGCGTCGATGTTCAACCAGCCCGCGCTCGAAGCGCTGCTCGACGAGCGTCTCGAGCAGCTGCCGACGATCGAGGTTCGCCGCGGTGTCGAGGTCGACGGGCTCGTACAGGATGCCGATGGCGTGACGCTGTCCACGGTCGGTGGCCCGTCGGTGAGGGCTCGCATCGTGATCGGCTGCGACGGGGCGAACAGCACGGTGCGGCGACTCGCCGACCTCGGTGTGCACGACCTCGGGTTCTTCTTCGACTGGCTCATCGTCGATGTCATCCTCGACGAGCCCCGCGTGTTCGACCCGCTGAACCAACAGATCTGCGACCCCGTTCGTCCCACCACCGCCGTGTCGGGCGGTCCAGGCAGACGCCGATGGGAGTTCATGCGGCTCCCCAACGAGACGCTCGACGAACTCAATGTCGAACAGCGCGCGTGGGAGTTGCTCGCCCCATGGGACGTTCATCCCGGCAACGCCCGTCTCGAGCGCCACGCGGTGTACACGTTCAATGCTCGGCACGCGGAGCGTTGGCGCGACCGACGCGTCGTCATCGCGGGCGATGCTGCCCATCAGATGCCTCCCTTCGCGGGACAGGGGATGTGTGCCGGCATCAGAGACGCCGCGAACCTTGCGTGGAAGCTCGACCTCGTGCTCACTGGCCGCGCTCCCGACGCACTCCTCGACACCTATGAAGTCGAGCGTCTCCCGAACGCCCGCCAGGCGATCGAATTCTCGATGCAGCTGGGGAACGTCATCTGCGTCCCCGACCCTGTCGCCGCGGCCGCCCGCGACGAGGCAATGGCGTCTGCTGTTGGCGACGAACCTGCGATCACTCCCGAGCTGCCCGGTATCGACGTGGGCATCGTGTCGGTGGACTCGCCACACGCAGGCCGTGTCTTTGTGCAGGGTTCGATCACCGGGCGACACTTCGATGACGTCTACGGCGCGGGATGGCGTTTCGTCACCACCGACGCCGACACGACGATCGACGATGACCTCGCCGCGTGGTTCGCGAGCATCGGCGGCCTGGTCGTTGCACTGCCAGCACCCGACGACGTGCACGTCGGATGGTTCGCCGGTCACGACTGCACCTGGGCCCTGCAGCGACCCGACTTCCACCTCTTCGGCACGGCCATCGACCGCGTCACCGCGGAGCAACTGCTCGTCGAGCTCCGCGACTGCGTCGTGGGTAGTGACCGGCGGCGATGACTCGGATCTTGGACTTCTCATCGGCATGCAACCGGGCGACGCGCTGGGGATCAATGACATCACGATTGTTGATCACGTCGACAGGATGCCACCCGTGGCCGACGCGTCGTTCGGTGGATGACTGACCGGCCGGTTGCTACATGCCAACGGCGGCGACTATCGGTACTCGGCGTACAGCTCGTGATCGACGAGGTCGCCGTAGGTGGGGTGGCGCTCGATGTAGGCGTGGACGAACGGGCACAGCGGGACGATCATCTCGCCGCTCGCGCGCAGGAGATCGAGCATCGCTGCGGTGGCTCGCCCGCCGACACCCTGGCCCTCGAAGGCAGTGTCGACGCCCACGTGATCCACCACGCGCCGGCCGTCGCGAAGCCGATAGGTGATCTCACCGGCCGGGGTCCCGTCGGCGATGATCACGAAACGGTGCGACTGGGGTTGGTCGATGATGCTCACGTCCACGACGCGCGAATCGGTCATCGACGTCGCCGCCGAACTGCGAGGAGCACGATTCCTGCCACGACGACCACTGCCGCGATCGAGAGTACGGCCGCGATGGCGCCGTTGGAATCGTCGTCGACGCTGTCGCTGGTGGTCGATGGGTCCGAGGACGTCGACTCAGACGCCGTCGACGTCGTCGATGCACCGGTGGTGGTGGGGGCGGCGGTGGAGGACGTCGTGGGCGCCGCGTCGGTGCTCGGTGACTCGGTGGTGTTGGGCGCCGGAACCGTGGTGGCGACGGGTCCGAACAGGCGCATCGCCGGGGCCGGCTCGTCGAGTTCGCCGCTCCCTTCGCTCGGGATCTGGATCCATCGGATCTCGCCGACCTCGCAGCGTTGGACGAAGGGGAAGAAGATGGTGGTGTCCGGCGTGGCGGGCAGGATCATCCGCACGCGGAAGGTCAGCTCCTGGTCGTCGGGCAGCGGTCCGCCGTTGAAGCTGATGATGTTGCCGTCGACCTGCCCGGTCCAGCCGTCGGGTGGCTCAGCGACGGGGTTTGTGACGCCGTCGGGGAGCCGCATGTCGAGTTGCACCGTCGGTGATCCGTCGCATCCATGCTCGACCGTGAAGCCAACGGAGACCTCGCTGCCCGCTTGGGCGTCGGTCGGGTCCGGATCGATGTGCGCGAGCGCCGGGGCCGCGAGGGCAAGAACGCCGACGACGATCGCTGTCGCGCCGACGAGTCGGTGAGGGTGCATTGCTGGTACTCCTTTATGAGGCTCAGGTGGGTAACCGGGCGGGGCGCTACCGACGTCGTAGTTCGCGAATGTTCAGCACCAGCACCACCACTGCGGCGGCAATGAACACCGCTCCCACGGTAAAGCGCCATCGAGTGACGAGACCGGCCACGATGATGGCCAGCACGAAGACGGTGACCGTCACCCACGCCACCGTAAAGATGAACGACGCAAGGTGTCGACGCGCAATCGCCTCCAACAGGAACACAAAGAGCAGCGCGCTCCCTCCCAGCACAACGAGACCGATCCCGCTCGACAGGAACATCAGTGCCAGCGAGGCGAGCAACAGCGGGGTGCTGACGATCGCCCATCCAGCGAGCACTCGCGCTCGGGCCGTCGTATCGAACTCGACGGGAACCTGTCGGCGACGCAGGTGATCGTGCGGGCCCACAGCGACGTCCTCGGGTCCGCTCAGCAGGCGTCGCCGCTCATCGGTGAGTGCGATCGCCTCCGCCGCGATCTGGTCCGCCTCTTCGACGAGCGTCACCGGCGGTCGTTCGCCCACGGCGGTCATCGCCCGCATGCGCGTGAGGATCGACGCGCGCCGATCTCGGGTGTGGACCAGCAACGAGTCGAGATCCTGGAGCCGCCGTTCAATGGTGCCTCGTGCGTCGGCGGCGTCGGGGGAGACCTTGGAGAGTCCGGTCCACCCAACGGGGTCGTGCCACGACATGCGGACCTGTCCGTTGCGCTCGTAGCGCGGGCCAGCCGGTCCACGCTCGCCGCCGAGCGGGTCGGATGTGTCGACGCCCCACAGGCCGGTGTAGCCGTCCACCCACGGCGTGGTGTCGTCGATCCGCTCGTAACGCAGCGGCCGCGCGGTGCCGCCCACCACTTCGCCGTCACCGCGCGCATAGTCGATGTATGGCGCGCCGATGCCATCGCGCTCGACGCCCCTCGTCCATGGCAGCAGCAGCCGGGTGAGTCGACGGCCGACCGCGAAGATCCGACCGAGCGTGCCCTTGTCGACGATCATCAAGTAGTCGCCCGCGAGGTATGCGCCGGAGTGGGAGCCGAGGCCGGCGAAGACGACCGGCCGATCGCCCTCTTTGGTGAGGTCGGGATCGTCCCACCTGCGGCGGAGGTCGTCGCCCTGATAGTCGTGCGAGGAATAGGCGATCCAGCGGGGCTCTACGCCATCGGCCGATTCGGTGAGGAAGATGGTCACATGCTCCCAGTCGGCCTCGTGATCGTTCACGCCGCTCGCCCGTGAACGCCAATCGTTGAACGCGTAGAAGAACCAGTACTGCAGCACCGTGTACCCGTCTTGCCGGAGCAGACGCGCGTAGCACCAGTGGTCGGCGGCCACGCGCTCCGGTCGGTAGGCGAGCTCGGCGGCGGCCTCGGTGCCCGACGCGACTCGACCGCGCACCAGCAAGCTGAAGCGGAGTGCGGAGTCGATGAGCCGGCTCATCACGCCGACGGTGCCGAGCCGATTCGCGGCGCGAAAGCGTGGTCGCTCATCGTCGAGCCGCCACACCGCTGTTGCTGTCCGCGTCGCCGGTTCGGTCACGTACACGAGCGAGCAGCCCGACGCGGTACCGGCGATCTGCACGAGCGTGTTGCGGTCGACCTGTCCGGACGACGCGAGGACCTCCGTGCGTCCGTCGACCCGCCGACGGAGCTCGCACCGAGCGAGATACGTGTCGATCGACATCGGCAGGAAGTACTCGCCTTCGTGAATCGGATGATCGGAATGAAACGCTCGATGAGCGCGTCGTCGTCATCCGAGGTAGGCACACCGCCATTGTGGCTCGTCAGGCGTCGAGTGCAGCATGAATCAGCGCCACGAGATCAGCATCGGCGATCGTCGCCGCCGCCTCGTGTGTGAGTCGAATCGTGCCCTTGCCGGTCCGCAGTTCGGGATGACGATCGGTGAACCCGCCATCACGATCGGGGACCACGCCATAGAGCGAGATGCCGTGCTGCCATGCCCCGATGTACAAGCGCCGCTTGCCGACCTTGTACGTCGGCATCTTGTACGAGAACACGACGTCGGCTGCGGGGAACTCGCCGAGTACGAGGCCGCTGACACGATCGAACAACGGACGGTTCACGGCGTCGATGGCATCGATGTACGCCTGCGCATCGGGATCCATCACATCAGTCTGG
>JBMOFX010000069.1:0-11769 GCA_049318665.1 Ilumatobacteraceae bacterium
CACCGACGACGTGCACACGGTGCTCGTGGAGGTGAGCGAGCGGTTCCGTGACGTTGCCATCGTCGCGAGTCGTGAGGCTGAACGGCGCTCCGAGCTGGAGGCCCTGGGAGCGCTCACGGTGATGGCCCCGATCCTCGACCGCGACGTCACCGACCTGGCTTCGCTGCTCGAACTCGGGGATCATCTGCTCGGTCCACGCTGAGCGCGCCCGGCGTCTGCCACACTCAGATACCTATGGCAACACTCGCCGACGTCGCGAGGCAGCACACCTCCCTGCAGGCCGAACAGGTCGAACACCTCACCCAGCTCGTCGCGGAGTGGGGTTTCCTCGCCGACCTCTCGTTCGCCGATCTCCTCCTCTACGTACCGGGCACCGATGGCACGTGGGTCGTGTTGGCGCAAGTACGACCCGCGACGTCGCGCACGATCTACGTGGAGGACTACGTCGGTCAGACGGCGGGTGCTGCCGGTCCACTCCTCGAACAAGTCGTGCAGACCGGTGATCTGTGCGAGAGCGACATCACGGTCGAGGGGTTACCCGAACCGGCGCGGATGCTCGGCATCCCCGTCCGCTTCCGTGGCGAACTCATCGCGGTGCTGGCGCGTGAGACCTCCACGCGCAACACGTCGCACCTCGGCGAGCTCGAGCGCACGTACCTCGCGGTGTTCGAGCGTTTCGCAGTGATGGTGTCGGAAGGGTCGTTCCCTTCCGAGGGCCCCCTCGAGGATTCGAGTGCGGCTCCGCGCATCGGTGACGGCACGATCCTCCTCGACGAAGACGCCCGTGTTCGCTACGCGTCACCCAACGCGATGAGCGTGTTCCACCGTGTGGGCATCACCGCCAACGTCGGTGGCATGCGCCTCACCGAGCTCGGCTTCAACGACAGTTCGGCTCGCCGGGCGCTCGAGACGGCCCGACCCGTGATCGAGGAGTTCGATCAGACCACGGAGATCACGCTGCTGGCGCGTTGCATCCCGATCATGGCCGGTGGTCAGGTGACCGGCGGTCTGCTGCTCGTTCGTGACGTCACCGAGGTCCGCAAGCGCGACAAGTTGCTGCTGTCGAAGGACGCGACGATCCGCGAGGTCCACCATCGGGTGAAGAACAACCTCCAGACGATCTCGTCGCTGCTGCGCTTGCAGGCGCGCCGGTTGCAGTCCGAGGAGGCGAAGGCGGCGGTCAACGAGTCGGTCCGTCGCATCCGCACGATCGCCGTCGTGCACGAGACGCTGTCGCGCGAGGCCGGCGACGACGTGAACTTCGTCGACATCGTCCGCCCGCTGCTGCGGTTGTCGGAGGAGGGCTTGCAGTCGCAAGACCGGCCGATCCGGTTCACCATGCAGGGTGACGGCGGGCGCTTGCCGACGACGGTGGCCACGCCGCTGTCGGTCGTGATGATCGAGCTGCTCCAGAACGCGATCGATCACGGATTTCCGGAAGGCAGCGTCGGCGGCGACGTGGTCGTGCAGCTGTCGCGCAGCGGGGCGGTGCTCTCGATCGCCGTCATCAACGACGGCATCGGCCTCGAATCCGGTTTCGAGCTCAACAAGGCGACGGGGCTCGGGTTGTCGATCGTCCGCACGCTGGTGACGACCGAACTCGGCGGCACGATCGTGATGCGCGCCGGTACCAAGGCCGACTTCGATGGGGTGGGGATCACCGACACCCGTGACGGCATCGGCACCGTGGTGAACCTCACCGTGCCGGTGGCATGACCTCGATCAGGCGCTGACGGTGAGACGGCGGCGCGCCGCCCGGCGTCGGATGTCGCGCCGTTCCTCTTCGTCGAGCCCACCCCAGATGCCAGCGTCCTGGTTGGTCTCGAGGGCGTACTCGAGGCACGGCTCGGCCACGGGGCACTCACCGCACACCTGCTTCGCCATCGAGATCTGCACCAACGCCTGGCCTGTCGTGCCGACCGGGAAGAACAGGTCGGGATCGGTGTCTCGGCAAATTGCGTGCCGGCGCCAGGTGTAGTCAGCGTTCGCAAGCGCGAGGCTGGATGCAAGGATCGTCACGTGAGTGCTCCTCAGTCTGAGGCCGGATAGGGACTGTCGTACAGTTTGGAAACGCTATGAAACAAACGAGTGCCGCACAAGGGTCGATCAGGTGTCTCACCGGGGTTGGCCATAGTTCCTAGCGATAGGGGTATCTGAGAATGCCGATCATGACACAGGTGATGGCCCACCGCGGTGCGTCCGCAGCCGAGCCGGAAAACACCATCGCAGCCTTTCGCACGGCGGGAACCATGGGCGCCGATGCGGTCGAACTCGACGTCCGTCGCACGCGCGACGGCGCGCTCGTGGTGCACCACAACCCGCACCTGGCCGACGGGCGAGTGATCCGCGAGATCGACGCCGCCGACCTCCCCGACTCGGTGGCCACGCTCGGCGCGGCGCTCGATGCATGCGCCGGGATGTGGGTGAACGTCGAGATCAAGAACGATCCGAACGAGCCCGACTTCGACCCGGCCGACGAGATCGCCGACGCGACGGTGGCGTTGCTGCTGGCACGCGGCGAGCCCGAGCGGTGGCTGATCTCGTCGTTCCGCATCGAGACCATCGATCGTTGCCGGTCGGTTGCCGATGCCGCTGGTGCGCCGATCCGCACGGCGTGGTTGGTCGGTCTCGTGCCGGACGACGTGGTCGACATCCTCACGTCGAAAGGGCACGTCGCGCTCCATCCGTGGGTGACGTTGCTCGGCCAGCACGTGATCGACGCGTGTCATGCCGCAGGGATCGCGGTCAACACCTGGACCTGTGACGATCCCGAACGGATGCGCGAGCTGATCGAGTGGGGCATCGACGGCATCTGCACGAACGTGCCGGACGTGGCGATCAGCGTGCTGCGGGGCGAATGAGTCGCACCGCATCCGGACGGTGCACGAACTCCAGCCGTTCGGTCTGGCCGAGGTAGTCGCCGTCCACCTGATACGGGAATCCGTCCACCGAGTCGGTGCGCCGGATCGTCAGCTCGGTGAGATCGGTGCGCACGTCGAGGTGTGCACTCGGCTTCACACCACCACCACGGAGCGCGCCCGTGATCGAGCCGATCACGGCCATCGCCCGCAGCGTGCGGAACGTGATCGCGACGAGCCCTCGATCGAGCGTCGCAGCGGGCGACAGGTCGAACGGACGGTTGCCGAGGTACGTGTAGGGGTTGGTGTTGAGCACGATCGTGAAGTAGCCGTCGTTGACGGTGAACCCCGGGCCCTCGACAACGAAGTGTGGACGGCTGCGGTCGTAGCCGGTTGCCCACGTGGTGAGCGCTGCGGAAATGAACAGCGGGTGCCCGAGCCAGCGCTTCAGCGACGACCGCTGCTCGACCCGCGCGACCACCGCCGCGTCGAAACCCACACCGGTATGGAAGCAGAAATAGCGGCCGTTCACCTGACCGAGCCCGATCCGCGACACGTCGTTCGCGGCGATGCCGCCCGCCAGTTGCTTGACCGCGACGACGGGGTCGTTCTCCATCCCGAGCGTGCGTGCGAACACGTTGGTCGACCCGCCGGGGAGCACTCCGAGGGCCGTCTCCGTGCCGGCGACGCCCGTGGCCACTTCGTTGAGCGTGCCGTCGCCGCCGAAACCGATCACCACGTCGAGACCCCGGCGCGCCGCGTCTTGTGCGAACCGGGTGGCGTGACCACGCCGGTTGGTCTCGACGATCTCGACCTCGTTGCCGCGACTCAACTCGCGATGGACCACGACCGTGTTGCGCGCCGTGACGGAGCTCGCGAACGCGTTGACGACGAGGAGGATCCGCAAGGTGACGAACGTTACCGGTGGGGCCGGGTTGGCCGAGGGCGCTACCGCTGGGTAACAATGATCGGGATGAACGTGATCGTGTGTGTCAAGCAGATCCCGGACCCCGCCACCCCTGGTGCGCTCGATCCCGGAACCAAGACTCTGAAGCGTGACGGCAAGCTGATCCTCGACGAGTCGGATAGCTACGGCGTCGAGATGGCCCTCCAGCTGGTCGACGCGGCCGGCGGCGGCGAGGTGAGCATCGTCTCGATGGCCCCCAACGGCGAGGTCAGCGGGATGCGCACGGCGCTCGCGATGGGTGCTGCGAAGGGGGTGCTCGTCAGCGACCCGGCTCTGCTGGGCAGTGATGCACTCACCACCGCAAAGGTGCTCGGCGCTGCCATTCAGCGCCTCGGTGGTGCCGACCTGATCATCGCCGCCACCGAATCGAGCGACGGCTACACCGGCACGGTCCCCGAGCAGATCGCCGAGGTCCTCGGTCTCCCGTCGGTCACGTTTGCGAAGAAGGTCGTCATCGACGGTGGCGTGCTCCACGTCGACCGTCAGACCGAAGAGGGGTACGACGAGGTCACCAGCCCGCTGCCGGCGCTCATCAGCGTCACGGCCGGCGTGGTCGAGCCCCGCTACCCGAGCTTCAAGGGCATCATGGCCGCAAAGGCCAAGCCGATCGACACGGTCACGGCTGGCGACCTCGGCATCACGCCGGTCGGCTGGGCCGGTTCGGGCCAGGAGATCGTGGAGATCGCACAGGCCGAGGCCCGCGCCGCGGGCGAGATCGTCGAGGACGACGGCGAGGGCTTCGCCAAGATCGTCGCGTACCTCGAAAACCTCAAGGTCATCTGAGCCGGGCAGCAGAGAGAACAGGACGAACGACATGACGAACATCTGGGTTTTCGCACAGGAGTCTGCAGGCGCCCCCACCACGGGCACCCTCGAACTGCTCACCAAGGCACGCAGCCTCGGCACCGTCACCGCCTTCGTGGGTGGCGACGCGTCGGGCATCGCTGCGGCGCTCGGTGAGTACGGCGCCACCAAGGTCTACGCAACTGGCGACCTGGGCGGCAAGCTCCCCGGTGTTGCGGTGTCGGCGGCCATGAAGGCCGTCATCGACGGCGGTGACACCCCCGACCTGATCCTGTTCCCGCAGAACTATGAGGGTCGCGACATCGCCAGCCGCCTGTCGGTGAAGCTCGACCGCACGGTGCTCACCAACAGTGTCGACGTCGCCGTCGATGGTGGATCGGTCACCACCACCACCCCGATCTTCGGTGGCAACACGCTCATCACCACCAAGTTCGCCGGTAGCGCGCCCTACCTCGCGGCGTTCCGTCCGAAGAGCTTCGCCGCCGAGCCCTCGGGTGGCGGCGCCCCTGAGGTGGTCGCAGTTGCGGTTCCCGACCTCGGTGCCACGGGTGGCGCGACGGTCACGGCCGTGCACGTCGAAGCCACCACCGGACCGAAGCTCGACGAGGCCAACATCGTCGTCTCCGGCGGCCGGGGTCTCGGCGAGGCCGACAAGTACGTGCTCGTCGAGGAATTGGCGAAGCTCCTGAAGGGCGCCCCCGGTGCGTCTCGTGCGATCGTCGATGCCGGCTGGGTTCCCTACAGCTACCAGGTCGGTCAGACCGGCAAGGTCGTGAAGCCCGGTGTCTACATCGCGGCCGGCATCTCCGGTGCCACGCAGCACATGGTGGGTATGAAGGGCGCGAAGAACATCATCGCGATCAACAAGGACAAGGAAGCCCCGATCTTCGGCATCGCCGATCTGGGCATCGTGGGCGACGTCCACAAGGTCCTCCCGAAGCTCATCGAAGCACTCCAAGCCCGCGGCTGATCGCCCCCCAGGGCGTCAGGCGGTGTCGACGGCGCTGATCGACCAGGCGTAGCCCTCGGTCGGGTCGTCGATCGCAAGCCGAACCTGCCAACCGAGGTCGGGCTCGTGCGCGGACCACCAGTGCCACTGCAGTGACGTTGCGACGTCACCCAACTCGTCCGGATCGACGGGCCAGTCGTCGACCAGATCGCCGAGCGCAGCGAGCAACCACCAGGCACCGAAGCGCCCGATCGCGCCGCCGCGCCGCCGTCCGTGTGCGCCGCCGGTGGCACCGGCCCACGCGAGCCAGGCGATCCCGTCGGCAGCACTGATCGGTGCGAGGCCGGGTGATCGCACACCGTGCGCCGCAGCGGCCTGCGCCGCGGTGCCCTCGACGCAGCGGACCTCCACGTGACCATTCGACGACGCCGTCCAGGGTTCGAAGAGTTGACGCACCGCGAGTTCGAGCCCGTCGTCGTCGACGATGGGTGCCGTCTCGGGTGACGAGGTGACGAAGCGATCGGACGCCACGGGAGGAGGCGTTGGCGACTCGAGGCCCTCATCGCTGTAGGTCGGGAGGGCGTACGCCGGTTCCCACGCCTGGAGTGCGAACGGGAGGTCGAGCGGATTCGTGATCGGCGCATCGATCACGTCGCCGCGCAGCGCGCGCTCGTGGGCGATGAAGCCGAGACGCGGCGAGTCGGGCAGCACGGCGACGAGGTCGGCGAGTTGGTGGCTCTGCGCGACCACCTCGGTGAGCGGTCCGATCGTGAAGCGACCGCTCTCCTCGTCGAGCACCCGCGCGGCCCACTCGGCGGGTGCCCAGAGCGCGAGGCGATATTCGGCCAGCGTCGCCGCAGGCCACAGCTGGCGGCCCGTGTCGACAGCGACGCGGGAGCGGTTACGCACCTCGAGCAGGTCGGGCCATGCGCGTGAAGCACACAGGGAGTCGATGAGTCGGACGAGCCCGTCGAGATCGGCTCGATGGACGAGCGCGTCGATCTCGTCGGTCATACGAGCGGCCAGGGGTAGCGCCGGCCCGAGGCATCGATGGGCAGCACCGGATGCTCGACGAGCCACTGCGCACGCTCCTGCGTCGCCTCCACCTCGTCGTCGCTCAGCAGCGCGGCGATGTCGAGCGGCACCCGCTCGGCGATGCGGGCGACCACCTCGAGCAGCGGTTCGGGGATGGGTTCGCCGCCGAACTCCCACACGACCGTGCGGAGCTTGAACTCGGCTGCGAAGCACAGCCCGTGGTCGATTCCCCAGATGTGATCGTCGCCGTCGATCAGCACGTGGCCGCTCTTGCGGTCGGTGTTGTTGGCGATCACGTCGAACACGGCGACGGCGCGCAACGCATCATGCAGATCGTCGCGGCCTTCGTGGATGGTGAAGTAGTGCTGCTGGTGGTCGGCTTCGACGAACCACTGCACGCTGCCCTCACCGAAGGGCCCGTCGCGAATCACGGTCGGCGGCACGAGATCGATGCCCATCGCTTCGCTCAGCCGGTAGGCGGCAAGCTCGCGGCGGTGCAGGCCGGGTTCGAAGTCCCACAGCGGACGTTCACCACGCAGCGGCTTGTAGATGCCCTGTGCGGTTCGGTCGTCGGCGGTGAGGTTGACGAGGAACGTGGCGTTGCTGCTCCACGGCATGCGGCCTTCGACGTCGATCTCGGCCTCGAGCAAGAGTTCGATCTGATGATCGCGTGCGGCCATCGGACGCTCAGTTCATGCGCGGGCAGATGTGCCCGTCGGGGTCGATCGGTAACGAACACCAGCGGCACGGTGGGCGGCCGGCCGCGACGAGTTGGTCGGCCTGCTCGCAGAACGCCTCCACCTGGCCACGGGTGAGGAACACGCGCATCCGGCTGCGATCTTCGAGCGCCTCGGGGTCGGGCTCGCCATCGTCGTCGACGGGCACGATCTCGTCGAGCTGCACCAGCACCCGATCGTTCGACCGTTCGTAGCCGAGACCAACGGGGCCGAGCACGAACGCCACGTCGACCGGACCGGCGAGTTCGAGCGCGGACGGCATCGGCCGATCGTCGGCGGGCGGCAGATCGTTCAACACCGTGCGGAGGTACTCGGCGATCGCCGCCGCCTGTTGCTTCTCACACTTCACGGTGACGCGCTCGCGACCGCGACGCGCCTGGATCAGGAAGGTCCGTTGGCCGGGCCGGCCCACCGCGCCGACGGTGAACGCGTCGACGTCGTCGAAGTCGTGGTACACGCCCATCGACGGAGCCTCAGGACGGCCGCAGCTCGGCCAGCGAACCGCCCGTCGAGTTCACGGTGAGGACCACGGGCGCGCCGTGCCCGTAGGCGATTGCGCTGATCGAACAGGTGCTGATGACGATGCGTTGGAACAGATCGATGTGGGTGCCGAGCGCGTGGGCAACGGCGGCCTTGATCGGGTCGGCGTGCGACACCATCACCACGACGCCGCCCGGGTGGCGGGCGCGCAGCCGATCGATCGCGCTGACGATGCGCGTCTGCATCTCGGTGAAGCTCTCGCCGTTGGGGAACCGGAACGTGGACGGCGCGCGTTGGACGGTGCCCCACTCGGGCAGCTTCATCAGCGCCTTCAGCTCAGCACCGGTCCAGTCGCCGAAGTCGCACTCCAGCAACCCGCGATCGATCTGCACCTTCTGGCCGAGCGCCTTGCCGATCGGTGCTGCGGTCTCGCGAGCTCGTTCGAGCGGTGAGGCGTAAATGGCGTCGACCTTGGGCAGGGCGGCAATCCGTTCGGCCGCCCGCTGCGCTTGCTGGTTGCCGACGTCGGCGAGGTGGAGGCCTGGCGCTCGGCCGGGCAACAACTTGCCGGTGGTGGGCGTCTGGCCGTGACGCACGAGCAGCACGAGCGTGGACGATGGGGGAGGGGTCGGTTTCGTTCGCGGCATCTCGATCTCGAAACCTAACGTGCTCCCCATGGATTCCCTGCCTGCGCTGCAGGCCGACGTGTGTGACTGCCGCCGATGCCCTCGGCTCGTGGCATGGCGAGAACAGGTCGCGATCGACAAACGCGCTGCGTATCGCGACGACGACTACTGGGGTCGTGGCGTGCCCGGCTTCGGTGACCCGACGGCGCGCATCCTCGTGCTCGGCCTTGCGCCCGCCGCGCACGGCGCGAACCGCACGGGGCGCGTGTTCACCGGCGATCGATCGGGCGACTGGTTGTATCGGTCGATGCACACCGCCGGGCTTGCGAACCAGCCGACGTCGCGATCGATCGACGACGGCCTGACCTTGCGCGACGCGTGGGTGACGGCGGCGGTGAAGTGTGCGCCCCCGGCCAATCAACCTCTGCCAGACGAGCGCGACGCGTGCCGACCGTTTCTCCGGCGCGAGATGGCACTGCTCGACGACGTGCGGGTGGTGGTGTGCCTCGGCGCGTTCGCGTACGAAGCGGCGTGCCAGGAGTACGGGGTGCGACCACGCCCCCGCTTCGGTCATCTCGTGGAAGTGGCGGTGCCCGACGGGCCGACGCTGCTCTGTTCGTTCCACACGAGCCAACAGAACACCTTCACCGGCCGGCTCACCGAACCGATGCTCGACGCGGTCTTCCACCGCGCCCAGGTGCTGGTCAGGAGCGCCTGAGAGCCCTGCGGAGAGCGACGGCGGCGAGCGCGTTGGCCGACGCGCCGTCGTCGAGGAAGTCGCCGAGCGAGAAGAAGCCGTGGAACATGCCGCCGAAGCGGACGTGGCTCGTCGGAACGCCGGCTGCTGCAAGCCGCGCGGCGTACGCGTCGCCTTCGTCGCGGAGTGGGTCGAACTCGGCGGTGATCACCAACGCCGGCGGGGTCGCCGCGATCGCCTCGTCGGTGGCGAACAGTGGTGACACGAGCGGATGGTCGAGCGCGGTCGGCTCCCCCGACAGGTAGTGGTCGATGAACCAGCCCATCCCGTCGCGGCTGAGGAAGTAGCCCTCGCCGTTCTCCGTGTAGCTCGGCATCGAGCGCGTGCAGTCGGTGACGGGGTAGATGAGCAGCTGGAACACCAACGGAACGGGCGACGCGAGCGTCACCGCGGCGGCGAGATTGCCGCCCGCCGAGTCGCCGCCGATCGCGATGCGGTCGGCACTACAGCCCAGCTCGACCGCATGTCCCTGTGCCCAGCGCACCGCGGTGAGGCAATCGTGGAGTGGCGCCGGATACGGGTGCTCGGGCGCAAGGCGGTAGTCGACGCTGAGGACCGCGTGGCCGCTGCCGTTGGCGAGCGAACGACACACCGCATCGTGGGAGTCGAGATCGCCGATCACCCAACCGCCACCGTGGAGGAACACCAGCAGACCGAGCTCGGGCTCATTGCTCGGCCGGTAGAACCGGGTCGGCACACCGTCGGCATCGATGTCGATGATGTGGTGCACCGGTTCGATCGACGGCCGGGCGCGGGATGCGCGCACGGCGCGGGCCTGTTCGGGGGTGGACGCTTCGATCCTCGGATCACCGAACGATTCGATGAGCGCAAGCAGGGAGGCAGCGGACGGATGCAGCGGCATCGGCCCAGTCTGGCCGGGACGGGTAGGGTCGATCGACGTGGCCGACCCCCGATACCTGAACGCACCCGATCTGGATGCGCTCGAGGAGTCGTTGCTCGAAGGGCTCGCGGCGCTGCGGCCCCCCGTCGACGAGACCGCTCCGGCACCCGTGCTCGGTTCGCTCACCGTCGGCGACCTCGATGCGTTGTTCGATGCGCAACTGGCCAGCCGACACATCGACCACGCCGCGCGCGCGTTGCGCGCCAAGGGCTTTGGCTACTACACGATCGGCTCGGCCGGCCATGAGGGCAACGCAGCGGTGGCGGTCGCCACCCGGCCGACCGATCCGGCGCTGCTGCACTACCGCTCCGGCGCGTTCTACATCGCCCGCTCGATGCAGGCAGGCCGGTCGGTGCTGCGCGCCGCAGAAGACATGTTGCTCGGCATCCTCGCCGCTGCCGACGAGCCGATCGCGGGTGGCCGCCACAAGGTGTTCGGGCATCCCGACCTCGCCGTCATCCCGCAGACCTCCACCATTGCGTCACACCTGCCGCGTGCGATCGGGGTCGCGTTCGCGATCGATCGGGCAGCACGACTCGGGCTCGACACGCGCTGGGCTACCGACGCGATCGCGGTGTGCTCGTTCGGCGATGCGAGCGTCAACCACTCGACTGCCCAGGGCGCACTCAACACCGCGTCGTACACCGCGCGCCACGGTCTGCCCTTGCCGCTGCTGTTGGTGTGCGAGGACAACGGGTGGGGCATCAGCGTGCCAACCCCGAGCGGTTGGGTGGCCGAGACGTTGTCGCACCGCGCCGGGATTCGCTACGCCTCTGCCGACGGGTGCGACCTCGCCGAGGCGCACGCGGCTGCACGTGAGTTGGCGGACTGGGTGCGCGCCGAGCGACGGCCCGCCGTGCTGCACTTGCGTACCGTTCGCTTCCTCGGCCATGCCGGCACCGATGTGGAGACCGCCTATCGCTCGGCAGCGTCGATGCGGGCCGACCTCCGCCACGACCCGCTGCTGCGAACGGCGCAGCTGCTGGTGAGCGCAGGCGCAGCAACGGGTGAGCAACTCGTTGACCGCTACCTCGCCGGGCGGCACGAGATTCGCTCACTCGGTGCCACGCTCGTGCAGCGTCGCCGGCTGCGTTCGGCCGACGAGGTGATCGCTCCGCTGTCGCCTCGCCGCCCGTCGCTCGTCGCCCGCCACGCGGCCAGCGCCGCTCCGGACGGCGCCCGCTGCATCACGTTCGGGACGACGCTTCCCGAGGACGAGGGCGCGCTCACCCTCGCAGAAACGATCAACCGCACCCTCGCCGACATCCTCGCGGCGCGACCCGAAGCGTTGATGTTCGGCGAGGACGTGGGCGTGAAGGGCGGCGTCTACGGCGTCACCCGCGGCTTGCAGAAGCGCTTCGGTGCGGCTCGTGTGTTCGACAGCCTGCTCGACGAGCAGTCGATCCTCGGCCTCGCGCTCGGCGCCGGGGTGTCGGGGTTGCTGCCGATTCCGGAGATCCAATACCTCGCCTACCTCCACAACGCGGAAGACCAGCTTCGCGGCGAGGCGGCGAGCCTGTCGTTCTTCTCGCAGGGCGCGTACCGCAACCCGCTCGTGGTGCGTGTTGCCGGCCTCGCGTACCAGCAGGGCTTCGGCGGGCACTTCCACAACGACGACGCGGTCGCAGTGCTGCGCGACATCCCCGGCCTCGTGA
>JBMOFX010000070.1:0-11757 GCA_049318665.1 Ilumatobacteraceae bacterium
GCCCTTGATGCCGAACGTCGGGCCCATCGACGGCTGGCGCAGGCTGATGACCGCGCGCTTGCCGATGTGCTTCATCGCTTGGCCGAGGCCGACGGTGGTGGTGGTCTTGCCTTCGCCGAGCGGCGTCGGCGTGATGGCCGTGACCACGACGTACTTGGCCTTCGGGCGATCGCTCAACTCGTCGATCGCTTCGAGCTTGATCTTGGCGAGCTCGCTGCCGTAGCTCTCGAGCAGGTGTGGGCCGATGCCCATCTGGGCAGCGATGTCGGTGAGTGGCGCTGCCGTGGCGGCGCGAGCGATGTCGAGATCGGACGGGAACGGCATGGGGGACCCCTTGGGATGGCAGAACGGTCGCTCCGACCATAGCGCGAAATTCCATAGCGTGGAACGAGCCCACGATGCGGAACGGCAAACGGCCGCTAGACGACGGTGTCGGTGCTGGTGTCGCGCTGGTAGGTGGCCCAGCGATGGCAGCCGCCCGCATGGAACCACCGCTCGGTCTGCACGCCTTCGATGTTGGTGAAGAACCAGACACGATCGAGGTCACGCTCGTGCTCGTCGGTGATCGACTCGGGTGGCTCGGGGAGCTCGCCGCCGAAGCGGTACTCCTCCACGGGGCGCGGGCCACAGTTGGGGCAGGGGATGATCAGCACCGTCGTCTCCTACTTCGTGCCGGTCGAGCCGAGATCGGCCATGGTGCGGTCGTTGGCGAATCGCTCGAGCGCGAACGGTGCGATCAGTTCGGGCGTGCGACCCGTGGCGATCAACTCGGCCATCTGCTCGCCCCCAGCCGGGATCGCCTTGAACCCCCACGTGCCCCAACCAGTGGTGACGACGAAACCGTCGACGCCGGTGAAGCCCATCACGGGGGAGAAGTCGGCCGAGATGTCGCAGCGACCCGTCCACTGCCGCAAGATCTTCAGGTCGCGCGTGAAGGGCAGGATCGCCGCCATCTTGCGCGAGCACGACTGCAGGAACTGGAACGACGATTGCATCGAGTAGCTCGACTCGGGCTCGTATTCGTGGCCGATCAGCATCTGGCCGCGAGCAGTTTGGGAGATGTAGGCGTTGAGCTCGGAGTCGCTGATGATGTGCGGAAAGGTGCGGGCGTAGCCGTTGGTGACGAACGCCTGGAGCGGATGGGTGCGGATCGGCAGTCGGACCCCGGCATGCGCGGCGATCTGCGACACGTTGCCACCGACGGCGCTCATCACGATGCCCGCCGAGATGTCGCCGCCTGCGGTGCGTACTCCGGTCACGCGTCCACCTTCACGAAGGAGGCCGGTGACCTTCGTGTTCTGCAGCACGTGGACCCCGAGCTTCATCGCGCCTTGCGCGAACGTCCACACGACACGGTCGTGGCGGGCGGACGCGCCGGGCACGTGGTAGCTCGCACCGACGACGGGGTAGCGGCCGCCGCCGGTGAGGTCGATCTGTGGGATCAGTCGCTTCACCTCGGCCGGGGTGATCTCGATCGTCTCGGCACCGAGCGCTTGGTTGAGCAGCGCACGTGCGCGCTGGCTGCGCATCGCCGACTCGGTGTGGGCGAGCCAGACGAGACCCTTCGTGTCGTGCATGATCCACGAGCCGGTCTCGGCCTCGAGGCCCTGGTACAGCTCGAGGCTGTGCTGGTAGAACCGGATCGACTCGGGGATGCCGTAGTTGGCGCGGATGATGGTGGTGTTGCGACCGGAGTTGCCACTGCCGATGTAGTCGGCTTCGAGGACCGCGACGTTGGTGATGCCGTGGCGCGTGGCGAGGTAGTACGCAGTCGCGAGGCCGTGCCCGCCACCGCCGATGATGACCACGTCGTACGACGTCTTCGGCTCGTGCCATGTGAGCTCGAGCAGCGTTTCGACGAACTCGTTCATGCCAATGCCTCCAACGGGGTCTGCTCGAACGTGACCGGGCCCAGCCGGTCGGGTACCTCGTGGAACGCCGAGCCGGACACGATCAGCAAGGTGCGCTCGGCGAGCAGCACCACCTTGATCGCCAGACCGACGGCCATGCCTTGCGCGAGGGACGGCCGGTGATCGGGGAGCGGCCATTCGAGCCGGTGCGTGAGCGCGTCGAGTTGCGCCGCGTCGAGCCATGCTCCGCGGAACATCGTCTCGTCCTCGACGATCGCATGCGGGTCGGCGGCAACGATGGCGGCTCCGTGGTCGATCGATGCGCCGATCACGAAGATGTCGTCGGGCGCGATCCGCACCGGTATCGATGCGGCCGGCCAGGTGACGGCGTCGATCGCGGACGGTGTGGCGGTGATGCGGACGCCGGTGAGCGAGGTGAAGCGCAGCGGTGCGGATTCAGAGCCGGGCACGAGCGCCCTCCGGATCGTAGAAGGGGGTGGGGGCAACCGTTGCGGTGCGCCCATCGACGAACACGGCGTCGAGGAACGGCAGCCGCTTCTGCCAGCCGAGGAAGATGGCGTGGCCGAGCACCGGCGAAGTGAAACTGGTGGCGACGTAGCCGATCACGTCACCGCCCTCGCGGTCGAAGATCGGCGCGCCCTCGACCGGTGCGGGTCCGTCGAGCCGCATGCCGAACAGGCGACGCTCGTCGGGGATGTCGGCCACCCGTTCGAGCGAGGTCTTGCCGATGAAGTCGGGCTTCTCCATCTTGACGGCCCACTCGAGACCAAGGCGACGCGGTGTCGAGTCCATCTCCGAGTCGAGCCCGACGATGAAGTGACCCTTCTCGAGTCGCAGTCCGAACAGTGCCTGGAGACCGTGCGGGTGGATGCCCATGTCGGCACCGAGGTGCATCAGCTCGCGCCACAGCTCCACCGAATGCGACACCGAGTGGTGCAGTTCAAAGCTCGCCTCACCGGTGAACGACAGGCGCATCACGTGACACGGGATGCCAGCCACATCGGCGTGCAGGTGCTGCAGCATCTTCGGCGGCTCGGCAAGCCCGGCGCGGCGGAGGAGCTCACCCGCGAGCGGGCCGGTGACGTTGATCGCACCCTGGGAGAACGTGCGGTCGAGGACGTGGACGTCGAGGCCCCAGGAGTCGATCCAGTCGCGCACCCACATCTCCGCGAACGACGCGCCACCCGAGGTGAACGACAGCACGAATCGGGTGTCGGTCTCACGGCAGATCATGCCGTCGTCGATGATGTGGCCACGCTCGTTGAGCAGCAATGCGTACCGGCTGCGGCCGGGACGGATGTCGTGCACGTTGCACGGGTAGAGCCGTTCGAGTGCCTCGACGGCATCGGGGCCCGACACGATCATCTTGCCGAGCGTCGATACGTCGCCGAGCGAGACACCCTCTCGCACGGCCCAGTACTCACGGACGTGATCGCCGTAGTTCCACGGACGCCACCATCCACCGAAGCGGTCGAGGTGAGCGCCGAGGCGGAGGTGCTCGTCGTGGAGCGCTGTGCGCCGGAACGCGTCGAGGTGGAAGTCGGCGGCGGCCTCCGCGATCGTGAGTTGACGCGACGCCGGGCGACCGGTGAACGGCTGCGGTTCGACACCTGAGCGGTCGGCGACGAAGGCGCGCAGGTGCGGCATGCACACACCGCCCTGGCAGGTGCCGGTACCGCACAGAGCAGCACGCTTCACGAGTTCGATGTGCTGGAACCCCTTCGCCCAGACGCCGTCGAGGTCTTCAACGGTCACCTTCGAACACGGGCACACCACGCCGACCATGGGAGCCTTCGGGAGCTCAAAACGTTGACCTGCTGCGCCGACCACACGAACGGTCGACACCTCCGACATTCGTGCGAGGAGGTCGCGCGGCGCTCGGGTTTTCGACGTGACGATCGCCGTGGTGCACGCATGGCGCACGCCGTCCACGGTGACGACTGCAGTGAGCCATCCGTCGTTGCCCTCGAAGCGATCGAGTTCGTCGAGGTCGACGGTGACGGCGTGCTCGAACGAGATGCCGCGCGCTGCGAGGTGCTCGGCAGCGTCGGCGGTGACGATGCCGCGCAGCATGTTGCCCTCGCAGACGGGATGCACTTCCGCCGATCCAGTGGCGATCACGATCTCGTGCGCCTCGACGTGGAGCATGTGGTCGGGACGACGCACGATGACGACCGGCCCGGGATACACGCCAACCACGTCGTCACCGTTGGCCGAATCGAGCAGCGCCACGCTGCGACCGGCCTCGCGAGCCGCATCGGCTTCCTCGCGTCCGGCGGTGCTCGCGCCGATCACCACGACGTCGACGCGTTGCCGACGGACCGCCGGCTCGGGTGCCGGCCGCACTCGCACCGGATCGAGTGGCGGCACCATGTCGATCGGGGGGCCACCGACGGCCGGGTGTCGCCTGACCTCGAGCCCTGGACGGGCTTCGGTGAGGCAGGTTCGGGTGTACGCAAGCCCATCGACCACCGCGGAGCAGTTGCCGCAGTCACCCGCGAGACAGAGCGTCCCACCGTGCTGTGGATGCTGACCGGAACGGATGATCGCGTCGGCGACCGTGTCGCCGGGCGCGTAGTCGATGGGTGAATCGTCGATGACGAGACGCATGGTGGGGGAGAACTTTCAGGTGGCGTCAGCGAGGCGGATCGACACGGGTTGGCCGCCGAGCTGATCGAACGGGATGTGGCATCGGATGACGCCGCCGTCCGGGGTGGGGGTGAGGGGAGGCTCGACGGTGCTGCAGATGTCGCCGTCGAGTCGGCGCGGACAGCGAGTGTGGAACACGCAGCCCGACGGGATGTTGACGGCGCTCGGGATGTCACCTTCGAGCCGGATGCGCTCGCTGGCCTCACCATCGACCGATGGTGCAGCCGACAGCAGTGCCTCGGTGTAGGGGTGGTGCGGGCCGTCGAACACTCGCTCCGCGGGCCCGAGCTCCATGATCCGGCCGAGGTAGAGCACCGCGATGCGGTCGGACAGGTAGCGAACGACACGCAGGTCGTGCGAGATGAACAGGTAGCTCGTGTCCTTGTCGCGCTGCAGATCGCCGAGCAGGTTGAGGATCGCAGCCTGCACCGACACGTCGAGCGCCGACGTGGGCTCGTCGCAGACGACGATTTGCGGACGTCCAGCAAAGGCTCTGGCGATCGCGACACGCTGCTTGAGACCACCCGACAACTGCGCCGGCCGCATGTCGAGGTGGCGTTCGGTGAGTCGGACCGCGCTCGTGATCGACTGCAGTTCCGGCTCGATGTCGGCCTTGCCCACCTTGGCGAGGCGCCGCAGGCTGCGGCCGATGATCCGTCGCACCGAATGGCGGCGGTTGAGCGCCGAGTCGGGGTTCTGGAACACGATCTGGATGCCGCGGATCTGCTCGGCGGGACGCTTGCGGGTGCCCGGCTTCAGCGGCGTTCCGGCGAAGGTGAGCGTGCTGCCGGTATCGGCTGCGTGGATGCCGAGGATCGTGTGGGCCAGCGTCGTCTTGCCGCTGCCCGACTCGCCCACGAGACCGAGCGTCTCGCCGGCGAACAGCTCGAACGACACGTCACGGACCGCCTTGATGTCCTTGCCACCCTGCGAGAACGTCTTGCTCACGTGATCGAGCACGAGGAGCGGCGCAGCGGTGCGATCAACCGTGGAGGGCGTACCCGCGGGAAGCTCGGCTGCGGCCATGCCGGGAACCAGGTCGATGTGATGGCAGCGAACCAAGCGGCCATTCGACTCGACCCACGGCGGCGCTTCAGAGCGGCACCGGTCGGACGCGAGTGCACACCGATCCACGAACACACAGGTCGGCAGGTCGGCCCCGAGCAACGGCAAGAAGCCGGGGATCGTCTCGAGACGTTGTGCGCTCTTACGCGATCCGTGCCGCGGGAGGCAGCGAAGCAGACCGACGGTGTAGGGGTGCTGCGGGTCGTCGAAGACCTCTTGGGCGGAGCCCTCTTCCACGAGGGTGCCGGCGTACAGCACGCCCACTCGATCGCACATCGAGCGGATGGCACCGAGGTTGTGCGAGATGAACAGCACCGACGTGCCCATCTCTTGCTTCAGGGCACGCACGAGGTCGAGGACTTCCGCTTCGACGGTGGCGTCGAGGCCGGTCGTCGGCTCGTCGAGGATCAGCAACTGCGGATCGCACGCGAGTGCCATCGCGATGACGACGCGCTGCTGCATGCCGCCCGACAGCTGGTGCGGGTACCTGCCGAGCACCGACTCGGGGTCGGCAATCTGGACCTTGTCGAGCATCATCCGCGCACGTTCGATCGCCTCGGTGCCGCCGATGCCAAGCACGGTGAACGCTTCGATCAGCTGCGGGCCGACCTTGATCGTCGGATTGAGGGCTTGGCCCGGGTCCTGGTAGACGATCGACGCGTTGCGGGCACGCATCTGCTCCAGTTCGTGCTTGCCGAGCGACATCACGTCACGGCCGGCGAGCCGAACCTGACCGCTGATGATGCGGGCGTTGCGCGGGAGGTAGCGAACTGCGGCGTACGCGGCCGTCGACTTTCCACAGCCGCTTTCACCGACGAGTCCGTACGACTCGCCCTGCTTGATCGCGAACGACACCCCGCGCAGCACCTCGCGCGATTGCCCACGTACGACATACGCGAGATGCAGATCGTCGAACTCGAGTGCCGGCTCGGTCATCGATCCATCAACCCCTGGAGTGCGTCGGCCACGAGGTTGATCGCAACCACGAGCGACGCGAGCGCGAGCGCCGGGAACAGCGACGGCCACCACACGTTGCTCAGCAGGCTGTTGCGCTCTTCGAAGATGGTGCGACCCCAGTCGGGTGAGCCGGGCTCGGTGCCGAGGCCGATGAACGCCAGGCCGGCCATGGTGAACACTGCGTAGCCGAGGCGAACGGTGAACTCCACGACGATCGGTCCCATCACGTTCGGAAGAATCTCGACGAACATGATGTACCAACTCCGCTCACCGCGGAGTTCGGCCGCGCGGACGTAGTCGAGGTTTCGTTCGGTGAGCACTGCGGCTCGAATCGTTCGGGCGATGATCGGCCCGAAGAGGAACCCGATGACGAGCACGATGGTGAGTCGACTGCCGCTGAGTGCGGTGAGGGCGAGCAGCGCAACGAGGATGACCGGCAGGCTCATCAGCGCTTCGATGATGCGACTGATGATGTCGTCGAGCGGGCCGCGGAAGTATCCCATCGACAGACCGAGCACGATGCCGATCAGCGTGCCGATGATCGTGGCCGCTGGAGCGATCAGCATGATCTCGCGGGCGCCGTAGATCATCCGGCTGAAGACGTCGGAGCCCTTGCGGTCGCCTCCCAACCAGAAGCCCTCGTTGAAGAACGGACGGAGCCACTTCTTGGTGGGATCCTGCTGCGTCGGATCGTGGTTTGCGATGACGCCGGGAGCGATTGCGCAGAACACCCAGAACAGGATGATCAGCATGCCGATGATGAACGTCTTGGAGCGCAGCAGTTGCGCGCGCAACTCTCGACGTACCTCGACGACGGATGCCGCGGGCGCCGACGAGGTGCTCGGCGTGGACGGCGTCGTCGGCTCGTTCGGGACGGCGGCGGCGGCGGCGGTCATTGCTTGTTCCCGAGGCGCACGCGCGGGTTGAGCCACGCGATGAGCAGGTCGGCAAGGAGAATGAGCACCATCGAGATGGCCCCGATGATGAAGACGGCGCCCATCAGCATCGGGATGTCACGACCGCGAGCAGCGTCGGAGATGAGCAGGCCGAGCCCGCGATAGTTGAAGAGCGTTTCGGTCACCAGCAGTCCGCCCAGCAGATAGCTCATCTGGCTGGCGATGACAGCGATCGTGGGAAGCAGCGAGTTGCGCAGCACGTGCCGACGGAGGACCGTGCCGCGCGGAAGACCCTTGAGGGTGGCGGTGCGCGTGTAGTCGGCCGACAGCGCCTCGATGGTGCCGGCGCGGGCCATGCGCGAGAGGTATCCGAACAGCACGGCGGTGAGGGTGATCGCAGGGAGAATCAGCACTTGGATCTGCTCCCACAGCGAGCCCTTGGGTGTGCCGTTCGACGGGAGCCACCCGAGTTTGACGGCGAAGATGAGGATCAGCAGGATGCCGACCACGAACTCGGGTGTCACGGCCAGGCTGAGGCCGGCAATGGTGATGACCCGGTCGGTCGTCCGGCCTTGACGCAGCGCTGCGATGGTGCCACCGAGGATGCCGAGCGGAATGACGATGATCAGCGTTGCCACCGCGAGCTTCAGCGACGCGACGAGTGCCGTGGGGATGAAGTCCATCACGGGCTCTTTGAACTTGTAGGAGTCGCCGAAATCACCCCGGAGGGCGTTGCTCACCCACGTCAGATACCGCTGCCAGATCGGGCCGTTGACTCCGAGCTCGTCGTTGAGCTTGTCCACCGATGCCTGATCGGCGAACGGACCGAGGATGGCTCGGCCGACGCTCCCCGGCAGCACGGACGCCACGAAGAACACCACCACGCTCAAGATGAACAAAGTGATGATCGCGAGTCCGAGCCGCCGGAGAACGTACCGACCCATCAGTGCCGACTCAGGCCTTGGATGCCTTCTCGGTGAACAGGTGACCCATCGCCGTCGGGACCACGCCCTTCACCTTGGTGCTGGTCGCGGCGAGGTAGTTGATGTTGTACGGGATCAGCAGCGGGACGTCCTCCTGGAGGATGCCCTGGATCGTCTCGGCTGCTGCCTTCTGGCTCTGCAGGTCGGGCGACGACGAGTAGGTGTCGACGGCAGCGTCGTACTCGGCGCTGCTGTACTCCGCTGCGTTCCACACGCCGCCCGAGTCGGGCTGCTTGTCGAACGACCGCAACGGTGCGTTGAGGTACACGTCGGGAACGCCACGGTGGCCGAAGTCGGTGATGCCGATGTCGGAGCCGGGAACCGTCGGGTCGTAGGTGCGGACCCAGTTGACGTCGTAGTAGTCGTCACGCAGCTGGATGTCGACGTTGATGCCGATCTCCTTGGCGGCGTTCTTGATCAGCACGGCGAGGTCGGGGCCCTCGAAGTAGTTGATGCCGTAGAGCGTGACGTCGAAACCGCCACCGCCCGCAGCAACCAGGCTCTTCGCCTTCTCGAGGTCGAATGCGGCGTCCTTGCGGGTACCCGACGACGGGAACACATCGAAGAACGGCGTGTCGTTGGCGATGGACGCCTTGCCCTGGAACAGGCCGTCGACCCACGCCTGACGATCGATCGCATGGGCCATGGCCTGGCGGATCTCCTTCTTTGCGAAGGGACCCTCGGTCGTGCGCATGTGGATCTGGCGGTGGTTGGCCGAGGCGAGCTCGTAGACGGTGACGTCCGGGTTGTCGAGCAGCGACTCGCCACCCGACACTTCGAACTTCACGAGCACGTCGACGTCGCCGCTCTGGAAGGCGGCGACCTGGGCGCCGACATCGCTGAAGAACTTGTACTCGAGACCCTCGAGCAGCAGCTTCGAACCCCAGTAGTTCGGGTTCGGGACGTAGACGATGCCGGAGGTGGCGTCGAACGACTTGATCGTCCATGGACCCGACGTGGCGATCTTGCCGGCGATGACGTCCTCGGCGAACTTCGACGTGTCGGTCACCGATGCGGGGAGGATGATCGAGTTGTAGTTGTCGCTCGACACGATGTACGGGAAGTTGCCCATCGGACCGTCGAGCTTGAAGACGACGGTCTGGTCGTCCTTGGCGGTGGTGCCACCGGGGGAGAGCTTGCCGGTCTTGAACGCCGAGAGGGCGTTCGACTTGTTGTCGGGCTTGACGAGGCGCTCCATCGTGGCAACGACGTCGGCAGCGGTGACCGGCGAGCCGTCGCTGAAGGTGGCCTTCGGGTCGAGCGTGAACGTCCACTCGGAGCCATCAGCGTTCGGCTCCCACTTCGTGGCGAGGCTCGGTGACAGCGACAGGTCGGCCTGGGAGATCGCGAGGAACTGGCCGACCTGGCTGAGCAGGGTGAGGCCAGCGCCGTCGTTGACGAGCACCGGGTCGAGCGTGGCGGACGCCGACGACGGGGCGCCGCCGGCTGCGATGAGTGTGCCGCCAGCAGCTGCCGGCGTCGTGTCGGCCGTGGTGGTCTCGGTGTTGCCACCGGTGGTGGTCTCGGTCGAGCCGCCCGCAGTGGTGGTCGACGACGTGCTGTCGGATCCGCACGCTGCGATGAGCGCGCTGATGGCCGGCAGCGAGAGGCCAGCGATCGTGCCACGACGGATGAACGCGCGGCGGGACAGACGGCCAGCCACGTATTCGTCGATCACGTGGTTCCCGATGGGCCCCTGTGTACGTCGGACCGCATCGATGCGACCGAAGTCTTCGTTGGTCATTGTTCCCCCTAGGTAGTGGTTCGGTCAGTCTTGCAGACCGCTGATGCGTCCTGGAACTATTCCAGGGCGATTCTTGTTACGACCGTACAAACAATCTGCACGTCGCTTGCAAGCGGGCGCTCAGGCCCTCATTCGCAGCCCCTGCGGGTCGAGTGCCGGCTCGTGACGGATGCGCGCCGGGCGGCGGCCGCGGATGATCTCGATCTCGAAGCCGTCGGTGGCTTCCGCGAGTTCCGTCGGGATGTAGCCGAGCGCGAGCGATACGCCCGAATAGTGCGCGTATCCACCCGATGTGACCCATCCGACGACCTTGCCGTCGTGCCACACCGGCTCGTCACCGATGACGTCTGCAGGGCGCTCGGGATCGACGTCGACGTCGAACATCACGAGCTTGCGCTTCGGTCCGCCAGCGGCGATCTCCGCTTCGACCGCCGCGCGCCCGATGAAGTCGTGGTCGAACTTGAGGACGCGATCCATGCCTGCTTCGAGCGGCGTGTAGATCGGCCGGTACTCGCGGAACCACGTGCCGAAGTTCTTCTCGAGCCGCATCGTGATGAGGGCACGGAACCCGAACAGCCGCATGTCGAACTCGCGGCCTGCTTCCCAGATGAGGTCGAACAGCATCCGCTGGTACTCGGGCGCAACCCAGATCTCGTAGCCGAGGTCGCCGGTGTAGGTCATCCGTGACAGCCACACCGGCGCCATGCCGAGGTTCACCTTGCGGAAGGACATGAACGAGAAGTCCTTCGTCGCGAGGGAGGTGTCGGTCAGCTTCTGCAGCACGTCACGCGAGCGGGGTCCGGCGACGGTGAGGCCGACCATCGACAGCGATAGCACCTCGAATCGGATCGGGCTGCCCTCAGGCAGGTGCGCGAGGAACCAGCGCGGGTGATGCACCTCCGCTGCCTGCGAGCCGAAGAGGAAGAACTCGTCGTCACCGATGCGCGACACGGAGAACTCACCCTCGATGCGCCCCTCGGGATTGAGCATCGCGGTGAGCGATGTCCGACCGATCTTCGGCAGCGTGTTCGTGAACAGACCCTGCAACCACTCGGCCGCACCGTCACCACTCACGCGGTACTTCGCGAAGTTCGACGCCTCGGAGAAGCCGACCCGTTCGCGGACCGCACGGCTCTCTTCCGCCACGTGCGGGAAGGCATTCGAACGGTAGAACGTGACGTCCTCGATGGGCTCCTTGCCGGCCTCCTGGAACCACAGCGGGTGTTCGAGCCCGAACCCCGCGCCCCACACGGCGTTGTGTGCGGTGAGCCGGTCGTAGATCGGGGTGGTCTGGAGCGGGCGCGCGGCGGGCAGCTCCTCGTTCGGGAACGTGATGCGGAATCGGCGCGAGTAGTTCTCGCGCACCTTGGCGTTCGTGAACGCGAGCGTTGCGTAGTCGCCGTAGCGCGCCACGTCCATCGCCCAGATGTCGGCGCCCGGGTCGCCGTCCACCATCCAGTTGGCGAGCGAGAGGCCGACGCCGCCACCCTGCGACAGGCCAGCCATCACGGCATTCGCCATCCACATGCCACGCATCCCCTTGATGGGGCCGACCAGCGGGTTGCCGTCGGGGCTGAACGTGAACGGGCCGT
>JBMOFX010000071.1:0-11654 GCA_049318665.1 Ilumatobacteraceae bacterium
TCGTACCGCGACCCAACGTCGAGTCAGCGCTCGTCGAGATCGTGCGCCGCGACGAACCTGCGACGAGTGCCGATCCGCAGTCGCTGTTTCCACTCGTCCGCACCGCCTTCGGCCAGCGCCGCAAGATGCTCCGACGATCACTGGCCGCCACCGTTCGCCCCGAGGTGTTCGAGGTGGCGGGCATCGATTCGCAACGACGACCCGAAGAACTCGACATCGTGGAGTGGGGACGCCTCGCCGCGGCGTGGGACGATCTCGGTCATGGCGTCGATTGAGGCTCCGGCGAAACTGACCCGCACGCTGCGGATCACCGGCGTCCGCGCTGACGGCTACCACTTGATCGACGCCGAGATGGTGACGCTCGAACTGGCGGACCTGCTCGACATCGACCCCACTCGCAGCGGCCTCGACGCTCGTGGCCCGTACGCGAACGGCGTCCCGCTCGACGACACCAACCTCGTCGCGAAAGCGCTCGCGTTGACCGGACGTCGCGCGCACATCACGCTGCACAAGCACATCCCGCATGGTGGTGGGTTGGGTGGAGGCTCGGCCGACGCAGCAGCGGTGTTGCGATGGGCCGGCTTCGACGACCTGCTGGCTGCGTCTCGACTCGGCGCCGACGTGCCGTTCTGCCTCGTGGGCGGTCGTGGACAGGTGCGCGGTATCGGCGAGCAGATCGAGGCGCTCGCGTTCGTTCCGCTCGACATCACCCTCGTGATCCCACCGCTCACGGTCAGCACGCCGGCCGCCTATCGCGCCTGGGACGACCTCGGTGGTCCGACCGCGCACGGCCCGAACGACCTGGAACCCGCGGCGATCGCAGTGGTGCCGGAGCTCGCGGTGTGGCGCGACCGCATCGGCGACATCGTCGGTGCGGCGCCCGTCCTCGCCGGCAGCGGCGCGACCTGGTTCGTGGAGGGCCACCACCCCGACCTCACCACCCTCGAACCGGCCGCACGCGTGGTGTTCACGAGAACTCGCCCTTGAACGCGCAAACGGCCCCACCCAGCGATGCTGAGGGGGCCGAGAGCCGGACGAACGTTGGGACTATTTGCCGCGTTGACGAGCGTGGCGCGTACGCCGGAGCATCTTCTTGTGCTTCTTCTTGCGCATGCGCTTACGGCGCTTCTTGATCAGTGAACCCATAGCCCGTGAGACGCTAGCGGTCAGCGGTCCCGTTCCCCAACGCCGGATAGCCTGTCGCCGACCATCCGGGGTCGTTCAATGGTAGGACAGCGGTTTTTGGTGCCGCGTATAGGGGTTCGAATCCTCTCCCCGGAACCCCATCCTCGTGAGGGAGACCATTCATGACCGTGTCCGCCATCGTGCTTGCCGCCGGCGAAGGGTCGCGCATGCGGTCCACCCGCCCGAAGCCCCTCCACATGATCTGTGGCCGAGCGATGGTGATGCACGTCATCCACGCCCTCGAGGGCCTCGATGTCGAGCGCATCGTCCTCGTGGTCGGCCACGGCGCCGAACGCGTCACGAAGAAGGTCCAGGAACAGGCACCCGGCTGGGCGCACGTCACGTTCGTCGAACAGACCGTGCAGCGCGGCACCGGCGACGCGGCCGCAGTGGGCATGACGGGCATCCCCGGCGACGACCTCGACGACGACGCCACCATCGTCGTGCTCCCCGGCGATACGCCGCTGTTGCGCCCCGAGACCCTGCAGCAGCTCGTGCAGACGCACCTCGAGCGCGGCGACGCCGCCACCATCACGACGAGCGTGCTCGACGACCCAACCGGATACGGCCGCGTGGTGCGCGGACCCAGCAAGGGCGACAGTGGTCGCGTACTCCGCATCGTCGAAGAACGCGATGCGTCGCTCGACGAGCGCGCGATCCGCGAGGTGAACATGGGCATGTATGCCTTCCGGCGCGAGCTGCTCGGCCCGGCGCTGCGGCATCTCTCACCCGACAACGCGCAAGGCGAGTACTACCTCACCGACGTGATCGGCGTACTTGCCGGGATGGGTCACCGGGTGGGCAGCTTCGAAGCGCCACCGGAGGAAACACAGGGTGTCAACGACCGCTGGCAACTCGCACTCGCCGAGCGTGAGCTGCGGGCACGCACCAACCGTCACTGGTTGCTGAACGGGGTCACGATGCTCGACCCACGCCAGACATTCCTCGAAGTGACGGTCCGCCTCGGGCGCGATGTCACGCTCTACCCCGGCACGATCCTCCAGGGCGACACGGTCATCGGCGACGGCTGCGAGATCGGACCCGACGTGCGCCTCGTCGACTGCCGAGTCGGTTCCGACTGCATCGTGCAGAACACGGTGGGCATCGACAGCGAGATCGGGCCGGGTGCCAACGTCGGCCCCTTCGCCCATCTACCGGCCGGGAGCGCTGTCGTTGCGAGCATGACGACGGGGGCGTTCTACACTGCGCCCATCGCCTGACGTCCGACGGAGCCGCACCATGGAGAAGGTCACCACCAAGCGCTTGTCGCTCTACTCGGGACGCACGCACCTGGCGCTCGCCGAAGAGGTCGCCGAGCATCTCGGCATCGAGCTCGGTCACCACAACCTCGTGGAGTTCGCGAACGGTGAGGTCCGGCCCCGTTTCGGCGAGAGCATTCGTGGCTCCGACGTGTTCATCATGCAGACCCACTTCGGCTGCGACGGCCGCAGCATCAATGACTCGATCATGGAGCAATTGATCATGATCGACGCGGCCTACCGTGCCTCCGCGAAGCGGATCACGGCGGTCTGCCCGTTCTATGGCTACGCCCGGCAGGATCGCAAAGCCGAAGGGCGTGAGCCGATCACCGCAAAACTGGTTGCCGACCTGTTCAAGGCAGCCGGCGCCAAGCGAATGGTCTCGATCGATCTCCACAGCGGGCAGATCCAAGGCTTCTTCGACGGTCCGGTCGATCACCTCACTGCGATGCCGGTGCTCGAGCAGTACATCCGCACCCACGCCGACAACCCGGTCATCGTGTCGCCCGATGCCGGCCGGATCAAGGTCGCCGAGCGCATGGCGCAGCACCTCACCGACAAGGGCGCCGACCTCGCGTTCATCTACAAGCGTCGCCCGAAGGGCACGACCAACGTGGCCGAAGCCAAGGAAGTCATCGGCGATGTCGAGGGGCGCCTCTGCATCCTCACCGACGACATGATCGACTCCGGCGGCACCATCACGTCCGCTGCCGACATCCTGTTGGCTCGTGGCGCCACCGAAGTATGGGCGATGGCGAGCCATGGCGTGCTCAGCGGCCCGGCGATCGACCGGCTCAAGAACGCCCCGATCGCCCGGGTCGTGCTCACCAACACGCTGCCGTTGCCGCCCGAGAAGCAGATCGACAAGATCGAGGTGCTCTCGATCGCACCGCTGATCGGCGACGCGCTCAACGCCGTCTTCGACGACACCAGCGTCAGTGAGATCTTCAACGGCGAGAACCAGGCCTGATCCGCTCGTTGGCGGCGCCCTGGCCGGTCGGACGGAACGCCCGATAACCTAGCGAGCCGTCCTGCACCGTCGTCTCGAGGCCAGCCATGTCGAACATCAAGCTCACCGCAACCACCGGTCGCACCACCGGTTCCGCAGCGTCCCGCCGTCTGCGCGCCGAGGGCAAGATCCCCGGCGTCATCTACGGTCATGGCATGAGCCCGATCAGCGTCACCGTCGACCGTCGTGACCTGCGGCTGGCCCTCAGCGGCCCGGCCGGCGCCAACACTGTGCTCGACCTCGATGTCGACGGCACCAGCTACCCCGCCGTGGTGAAGGAGCTCCAGCGTCACCCGATTCGCCGCAACGTCAACCACATCGACTTCCTCCAGGTCAACATGAACGAGGAGATCACGGTGTCGGTGCACGTGCGTCTCGAGGGTGAAGCGAAGGCAGTCGTCAACGAAGGTGGCCTCGTCGATGCAGCGGTCGACACGATCGAGGTCATCACCACCCCGAACAACATGCCGGGCGAATTCGTCATCGACATCAGCGCCCTCACGCCTGGCGACATCATCCGCCTCGCGGACGTTCCGATGCCTGATGGTGTGCGCCCTGCCGGTGACCCCGACATGCCGATCGTCACGGTGCTGATGGGCCGTGGCTCGGGCTCGGCCACCGAGTCCGCTCCCGCCGCTGACGGGGCCCCTGCAGCGGAGTGACCGTCCGAGCGCTCGTCGTCGGCTTGGGTAACCCGGGCAGGCAGTACGAGCGCACGCGTCACAACGTCGGCGCCGATGTCGTCGACGAACTCGCCCGCCGTGCGGGTGTGGTGCTGAAGTCGTCGGCTCGCGACAAGGCGCTCGTTGCCGAGTGCGAACTTCGTGGGCATCGCGTGGTTCTGGCGTTCCCCACCACGTTCATGAACGACAGCGGTGAAGCCGTTCGACCGCTCACGAAGCGTCTCGGGCTCGACGACCCCACTGCACTCATCGTCGTGCACGACGAGCTCGACCTTCCCCCCGGCGTCGTGCGCGTGAAGGCCGGTGGCGGTCTCGCTGGCAACAACGGCCTTCGGTCGATCACCGCCCATCTCCACACCCAGGACTACCTCCGGGTACGCATCGGGATCGGCAAGCCACCGTCGAAGGAACGCGGCGCCGGTCACGTGCTGTCGAAGCTGCCTCCGAAGGAGCGCGTGCTGCTCGACGTGGCGATCCAGCACGCCGCCGATGCGGTCGAGGTGATCATCGCCGATGGCATCGACGTCGCGCAGCGCACGTACAACTCGACGCTGCTCGACCCCGCAACCGACTAACGCTCCGACGAGACGGGGCCGTCCGCGACGATGCGGCCATCTGCCAGTTCGATACGCCGCGTCACGCGCACCGATTCGAGCAGAGCTCGGTCGTGCGTCACGAGCAGCACGGTGCCGGCAAATGCGTCGAGCGCGAGTTCGAGCTGTTCGATGGCGGGCAGGTCGAGGTGGTTCGTCGGTTCGTCGAGCACAAGGCAGTTCGTGCCGGTCGCCATCAGCAACGCAAGGACGAGTCGAGTGCGTTCCCCGGGCGACAGGGTGGCCGTCGGCCGGTTCACCTCGGTCGCGCCGATGCCGAACTTGGCGAGCAGCGTGCGCGCGTCGGGAATGGTCAGGCTCGTCGCAGCCATGAACCCGGCGAGCACCGTCACCTCATCGGCCAGCTGCAACCTCCGCTGCTCGAGCTCGCCGACGATCACGCCGGGGCCGAACCAGCGGGTGCCTGCATCGAGGGCGCGGCGGCCGAGAATCAGTTCGAGCAAGGTCGACTTGCCGCTTCCGTTGTGGCCGACGATCGCCACGCGCTCGCCCGCACCGATCGTGAGCGACGCCGGTCCGAGTGTGAACAAGCCGTTCGAGGCCACTGCGTCATCGAGGCGAACCACGACGTCACCGCTGCGCGCGGCCTGCCCGAAGGTGAGCCGGAGCTGCCAGGCCTCGCGCGGTTCCTCCACCACCTCGAGTCGCTCCATCGCCCGCTCGGTGCGAGCGGCCTTGCCGGCGAGCTGCTCGGTCTGGTTGATCTTGAACGCCTTCACGAACTTGTCGTTGTCGCTCGGCTTCTTCTTCGCCTTGCTGACGCCCTGCGTCGCCCACTCCCGCTCGCGTTGCGCACGTCCGGCGAGCGTCGACTTCTTGTCCTCGTACTCCTCGTACCGCTCGCGAGCGTGGCGCGCGGCGATCTCGCGTTCGTCGAGGAAGGCATCCCACCCCCCAGCGAACACCGTGGTGCGGTGGGAGAACTCGTCGAGCTCGGCCACGTGGGTGACCGTGCGACGTAGGAACTCGCGGTCGTGGCTCACCACCGCAACGGGCGCGGCGAGGCCCGTCACCCACCGCTCGAGGCGGTCGAGGCCGTCGAGATCGAGGTCGTTGGTGGGCTCGTCGAGGAGCACCACGTCGAAGCGAGACAGCAGCAACGCGGCGAGGCCGACCCGCGCCGCTTCACCGCCCGACAGCGTCGCCATCACTTGGTCGACCACGCGCTCCGTGAGCCCGAGCTCGGCCCACACCGTGCCGATCCGCGAGTCGAGGTCGGCGCCACCCAACGCGAGCCATCGATCGAGGGCCTCGGCATAGCGGTCGTCGCTGCCCGCTTCACCCGCGGCGAGACCGCCCGTGGCGGCGTCGAGGTCGGCCGATGCCTGCGCCACGCCAGTCCGGCGCGCCACGAACTCGGCGACGGTCTCCGTCGCGCTCCGCTCCGGCTCCTGCGACAGGTAACCGACCGTCGCGCCGTGCGGCGACACGGCGACCGTTCCGGCTTCCACCGACTGCAGACCGGCGAGCACCCGCAAGAGCGTCGACTTCCCCACGCCGTTCGGCCCGACCAGACCGACACGCCAGCCCGGCTCGAGCTGCAGGTCGACGTCGTCGAGCACGACGGTGCGTCCCAACGAGAGGCGGAGCCCACGGGCGAGGAGCGATGACGGCATGGCCCGAACAGTCTGGTTGCAGAAAGCGCGCTCTGGCGTACGGATTCGCAACCAGAGTGACTCGCTACCCTGGTCGGTCCGATGTCGATCGCCGAACTCCCGCTCCTCCTCCGGTCGGAACCGGGGCTCACTCACGCGTTCGGCAACGCACAAGCGGTGATCGCCGTGCCGGAAGCAGGGCGAGCGATCGCCGTCGCGGCGCTCAGCCAACTGGGTGGCCGCCGACCGCTCCTCGTGGCGTGCCCGACGGGGAGCGACGCCGGCCAACTGTTCGACGACCTCTGCCAGCTCATGCCGGCCGACGAGGTGCTCCTGTTCCCGGCGTGGGAGACGCTCCCGTTCGAGCGGGTGAGCCCGAGCATCGAGACGATGGGGCGTCGCCTCGAAGTGCTGTGGCGGCTGCGCACACCCGACCGGGTGCCGGCCATCGTCGTCACGGGGGTGCGCGCGCTGCTCCAGAAGCTCGGCCCTGCAGCCACCACCGTGGAGCCGGTGTGCGTCCGACCCGGTGACGTGATCGACGCCGACGAACTGCTGGCCCGACTCGTGCACGACGGATACCGCCGCGAGGAGCTCGTCGAGCACCGCGGCGAGGTGGCACGGCGCGGCGCGATCATCGACGTGTTCCCGAGCACGGCCGAGTCGCCGGTCCGCATCGACCTGTGGGGCGATGAGGTCGACCGACTCACCGAGTTCACCGTGAACGATCAGCGCAGCACCCGCGATCTGGCTGAGGCGCTCGTGTTCCCGGCCCGCGAGTTGCTCCCGAGCGACGACGTCACCGCCCGCGCCACTCAGTTGTTGGCGACCGAACCGTGGGGTCGAGAGCAGTGGGAGCGTCTCGCCGAGCGCACCGTGTTCGATGGCATGGAGAGCTGGCTGCCGTGGCTCATCGACCACGATCAGCTCATCACCGACGTGCTCCCGGCCACGGCGAAGGTCGTCCTCGTCGAGCCGCGACGGATGCGCGATCGAGCCAACGACCTCCTCGCCGAAGAGGACGACCTCGCCCGCACGCTGGCCAGCACGTGGGCTCGCGATGCCGAGCGACAGTTTCCGCGACTCCACGCCCCGACCGACACGCTCCTCTCGTCCGGTCAACAGATGTGGACGATCGCGTCCACCGCGACCGGACCGGACGACCCGACGATCGGCGCAAGCGGTTGGGGTCCGATCGTCGGCGACGGCGAAGGCCTCGCCCTGCGGCTGAAGGAGTTGCTCGCCGATCGCTTCACCGTGGTCGTGGCCGCCGACGGCGACGGTTCCGCCCAGCGCATGTCTGCGCTGCTGCGCGAACGCGGACTCGACTTCACGATCGCGAAGGACACGACCGACCTCGGTCGCCCGGGCGGTTATGTCGCGGTGGCTCCGCTCCACCGCGGGTTCCTGATGCCGGGCGCCAAGCTCGCGGTCGTCGCCGAAGGTGATCTCACCGGACGACGCCGCGCTCACCGTGCCGCTCGCCCGCGCAAGCGCCAGAGCGCCGGCTTCTTCGAAGACCTCCAGCCCGGCAACTACGTCGTCCACCACCAGCACGGCGTCGGCCAGTACGACGGCATGGTGAAGCGAACCATCGGAGGGGTCGAGCGCGACTACCTGCTGCTGTCGTACAAGGGTGGCGACAAGCTCTACGTCCCGAGCGATCAGATCGACAGCCTCCGCCAGTACGTGGGCGGCGAGGCACCACAGCTCCACCGGCTCGGTGGCGCCGACTTCGCGAAGGCGAAGTCACGTGTACGCAGCGCGGTGCGCGAGATCGCGCAGGAGCTCGTCGTGCTCTACCAGAAGCGAGTCCACGCAGAGGGCCATGCGTTCGGGCCCGACACGCCATGGCAGGCGGAAATGGAAGAGGCGTTCCCCTACGCCGAGACACCCGACCAACGCACGGCGATCGACGACATCAAGCAGGACATGGAGCGCGCCTACCCGATGGACCGGTTGCTCTGTGGCGACGTCGGCTTCGGCAAGACCGAGGTGGCGATTCGAGCAGCGTTCAAGGCGATGCAGGACGGCAAGCAGGTCGCGGTCCTCGCCCCCACCACCCTGCTCGCTACGCAGCACGGCAACACGTTCGCCGACCGCTTCGCCGGCTTCCCGATCCGCGTGGAAGTGCTGAGCCGCTTCCTCACCCAGAAGGAAGCGAAGGCGGTCATCGACGGCCTGAAGACCGGTGAGGTCGACTGCGTCATCGGCACCCATCGCCTCCTGCAGGACAACGTCGAGTTCAAGGACCTCGGCTTGCTGGTCGTCGACGAAGAGCAGCGCTTCGGCGTACAGGCAAAGGAGACGATGAAGAAGCTGAAGCACAACGTCGACGTGCTCACGCTCTCCGCCACACCGATCCCGCGCACGCTCGAGATGAGCCTCGTGGGCATCCGCGATCTGTCGCTGCTCAACACGCCACCCGCCGACCGGCAACCGATCCTCACCTTCGTCGGCGAGTTCGACGAGCGCGTCGCGGTCGAAGCCATCCGTCGCGAACTCCTGCGCGAGGGCCAGGTGTTCTGGGTACACAACCGCGTGGCCACGATCGAGGAGACCGCACATCGTCTACGCGAGCTCGTGCCCGAGGCCCGCATCGCCATTGCCCACGGGAAGATGGACGAGGGCTCGCTCGAACAGATCGTGATCGACTTCTGGGAGGGTCGCTTCGACGTCCTCGTGTGCACCACGATCATCGAGAGCGGCATCGACATGCCGACCGTGAACACGCTCGTCGTCGAACGCGCCGACCTGTTGGGACTCGGGCAGATGCACCAGCTCCGCGGCCGCGTCGGCCGCAGCGGTTCGCGGGCCTACGCCTACCTGTTCCACCCTCGCGACGCCCGGCTCACCGAGGAGGCGTACGAGCGGCTGCGCACGATCGGTGAGGCGACCGAGCTCGGCAGCGGATTCAAGATCGCGATGCGCGATCTCGAGATCCGCGGTGCAGGCAACCTGCTGGGCGAGTCACAGAGCGGACACATCGCTGCGGTCGGGTACGACCTCTACTGCCAGATGGTCACCGAGGCCGTGGGCGAGATGAAGGGCGAACCGGTGAAGGAACCCAACGAGGTGAAGCTCGACGTGCCCACCGATGCCTATCTGCCCGCCGACTACGTGAGCAAGGAAGCGCTGCGGCTCGAGGCCTACCGCCGGCTCGCAAGCGTCACCACGGCACAGCAGGTCGACGACATCCGGCTGGAATGGGAAGACCGGTACGGACCCGTCCCCGACGCCGCGGCCGCGCTCCTCGAAGTCGGTCACCTTCGCGCCGAATGCCACCGCCTCGGGTTGCGCGACGTGTCGATCCAGTCGAACGCGGCCCGGCTGGCGCCGTTGCGGCTCAAGGTGAGCGAGTCGATGCGCTTGAAGCGGCTCGCGCGCACGGCGTTGTACAAGGAAGATCTCGAGCAACTGGTGCTGCCGATCCCACGTGGCAAGGACCCTGCGACCTATCTGGTCGGTTTCCTGCGCGAGCTCATCCCGGTCGACGACAGCGTCGCGCCGCCCGCGCCGCTAACGTCGCCGCCGTGATCCGTCGCCCCCATCTCGCCGTGCTGGCAACGCTGGCAGCCGCGTTCGCCGTGTCGTCGTGCAGCACCTTCACCGACAACTCCAACGCCGCACGCGTCGGCGATGCTGCGCTGCCGAGAGACGATGTCGCGACCTTGGTGCGTGAAGCCGACGCGACCGAGGCCAACGCCGGGCCGTTCCTGCAGGCGCAGGTCGCACGCGGCTTGATCACCTCCTGGGTCCGCGTCGTCGTCCTCGAAACGGAGAACGGCGTGCCGGCCGACCAGGCAGCGTCGATCGAGAACCTCGACAGCCGTCTGTCGACTGCCCTCAACGCACTGGTCTCAGGCAACTTCGATGAAGCGGAAGCGGTGTACCAGCAAGGACCCTCGGTGTCGGGCGTCGTGTGCCTAGGGGCCATCCCGCTCGCATCAGCCGAACAGGGCACCGAGGTGCTGTCCGCCCTCGAGGGTGGCCTGTCGTTTGCCGAGGCGGCCGCCCAGTACTCGACCGATCCCGGACTTGCCGACAACGGGGGCATCGTCACCGACGATCAAGGAAGCGAGTGCGTTGCAGTCCAGCAACTGTCACCCGATCTGGCAACGCAACTCGACGGCGTCTCCGTCGGGACGCCGATCGCCGTCACCCTCCAGGATCTCGACGCCGTGATCGTCGTCCGTCCGTTCGACAGCCTGAGCGACGATTCCAAGCGTGATGTCGCGCTGGTCACCATCGGAGCCGACGTCATCCCGACGGCACTCACCAACGCCGACGTCACGATCGACTCGCGTTACGGCTACTGGGATCCGGAGACGGCGCAGGTCGTCGCGTTCAACACGTGAACGTCACGGTCGTCGGTCTCGGTCCCGGCGACGAACGTTGGGTCACCCGCCATGTCCTCGACCTGATCGCTGCGACGCCGGCGCGGTTCGTTCGCACGACTCGCCACCCGTCGGCGCACCTCGTCGGCGATGACGCCACGAGCTTCGACGAGATCTACGACGCGGCGGACTCGTTCGACGACGTCTACGCCACGATCGTCGAACGACTGGTCAACGCCGCTGCCGAGGCGGGCGACGTGCTGTATGCGGTCCCCGGATCACCGCTGGTCCTCGAGCGCACGGTGCATCTGCTCCGTACCGACCCCCGGATCACGTGCCGTGTCGAGCCCGCGATCTCGTTCCTCGACCTCGCGTACGAGCGACTCGGCATCGACCCCGTCGAGGTGGGTGTTCGCCTCATCGACGGTCACGCCTTCGCCACCGCGGCGGCCGGGTACGGCGGCCCGATGCTCGTTGCGCACACGCACGCCAACTGGGTGCTGAGCGACATCAAGCTCGCGGTCGAGGGCGCGTCGGGCGACGAGCCCGTGGTGATCTTGCAACGACTGGGCACCGACGACGAGGCCATCGTCCACACCACATGGTCCGAACTCGATCGCACGGTGGAGGCCGATCACCTCACCTCGGTCTACGTGCCGTCGCTCGTGGAGCCCGTCGGCGCCGAACTCGTCCGCTTCCACCAGCTCGCCCGGACGCTGCGCGAGCAGTGCCCGTGGGATCAGGAGCAGACCCACGCCTCGCTCGTGCCGTACCTCCTCGAAGAGACCTACGAGGTGGTCGACGCGCTCCAGGCACTCGACCCCGACGACCCGTCCACCGATGACGACCTCGTGGAAGAGCTCGGCGACCTGCTGTACCAAATCGAGTTCCACGCCACGATCGCCGAGCAGGAAGGTCGGTTCACGATGGCCGACGTTGCCCGGCAGGTCCACGACAAGCTCGTTCGCCGGC
>JBMOFX010000072.1:0-11643 GCA_049318665.1 Ilumatobacteraceae bacterium
CTCGTGGCCGCGTCGATGGCCGCCAGCGCCGCGGGCGAGGTCGCATCATCGATCGCGACGATCGTGCCGCCGTCGTCCACCACGATCGACACGTCGTCGAGCGCCTCGAGCGCGTCGGCCGTCGGCGTGTGGTGTGCCGTGCAGATGACGACCTGCATCGCGTCAGCCGATCTGCAGGAACTCGACCCAGTTACCGTCCGGGTCCTCCACGATCGAGATCGCCACCCCCGGCGGGATCTCGCGGGCCGGGACGACCACCTTGTGGCCTGCTGCTGCGATCTCGTCGGTCAGCTCACGAAGGTTCGACACGCTGATCGTCCAGTAGCGGTAGCCGTAAGCGCCGGGGATGCCACCGGGCGGCGCTGCGGCGGGCGGCTCGTTGGCGGGATGCACCAACTTGATGAGGCTCGTGCCGCACAGCAGGCGGTACATCGTGCCGCTGCCACCCGGCATCGGCATCTGCCCTTCCTCCACGAACCCCAGCAGGTCGCGGTAGAAGGCCAGCGATCGCTCGGGATCTCGGATCACGATGCCGAGGTCGACCGAGTCTTTGGTGAGGTGCACGCCCATCACGCCACCGTAGCCATCGCCCCCACGTTCACTCTGGTTGCAGAAAACACCGAAATTCCGCGCTTTCTGCAACCAGAGTGGCTCCGGGTACCGTCCTGCCGTGCAACCGACGCCGACGACCCCGCCGACGACCCCGTCCACCGACGCCGACGCCCACGCCATTGGCCTCACCAGCGCCGAGGTCGCCGATCGCGTGGCGCGTGGACTCGCGAACACCGTGCCCGAGGCACCCACCCGCACCGTCGGTCAGATCGTGCGCGGCAACGTGGTCACGCCGATCAACATCGTGGTCGGCATCCTCGCCTCGCTCGTCATCATCGCCGGCTCCCCGAAGGACGCTCTGTTCGGCGGCGTCATCATCGCCAACAGCATCATCGGCATCTATCAGGAACTGCGTGCCAAGCGGGTGCTCGACTCGCTCCGCGTGATCAGCGCACCCCGCGCACACGTGGTCCGTGACGGCGTAGTGGCCGAGGTGGCCACGCACGAGCTCGTGCAAGACGACGTGATCGAGTTGCGTACCGGCAACCAGGTGGTGGCCGACGGCGAGGTCCTCACGTCCGACAACCTCGAGATCGACGAGGCGCTCCTCACGGGCGAGGCCGATCCGGTGGTGAAGTTGGTCGGCGACGAGGTGCTGAGCGGCAGCGCCGTCGTCGCGGGTGGCGGCCGCATTCGGGTGACGAAGGTCGGCGCCGAGAACTACGCGGCCAAGCTCGCCGAGGAAGCCAAGCGATTCACGCTCGTCAACTCCCCCTTGCGCAACGACGTCAACCGGATCGTCAAGTGGGTGGGCTTCGCCATCATCCCGGTCGGGCTGCTGCTCGCGAGCAGTCAGTTCTTCCGTCGCGACGCCACGTGGCAGGAGGCGGTCATCTCCACTGTCGCCGGGCTCATCGGCATGGTGCCCGAAGGCCTCATCCTGCTCACGAGCGTCGCGTTCGCAGTGGGCGTGGTGCGACTCGGCAAGCATCGATGCCTGGTGCAAGAGCTCCCGGCGATCGAGGTGCTCGCCCGCGTCGACGTCCTCTGTGCCGATAAGACCGGCACGATCACCGAAGGCTCGATGGATCTGGCCGACGTGCAGGTGCTCGACGACACCCCGCGCGACGACGTCGACCGGACCCTCACGGCGCTCGCACAGCTCGACCCCGACCCGAACGGCACCCTGCGCGCCGTGCTCGCGCGATATCCCGGCGCCACCACGTGGACCGCCACATCGCGCGTGCCGTTCTCGTCGGCTCGCAAGTGGAGCGCGATGTCGTTCGGCGACAACGGCACCTGGGTGCTCGGCGCACCCGAGAACGTCCTCGGCGCAGCCTTCGCCGGCGACCTGCAGGCGCGCGTCGAAGCGCGCGCGGCCGAGGGACAGCGAGTCCTGGTGCTGGCCCGGTCGGCGGCCGAGGTGACCGAGGCGAGCGAGCTCGACGTGACGCCGACCGCGCTGCTGCTGTTCGAAGACATCGTCCGTTCCGACGCGCCCGCCACGCTCAAGTACTTCGCCGACCAGGGCGTCACCGTCAAGGTGATCTCCGGCGACAACAACGTCACCGTCGGCGCAGTCGCACGTCGTGCAGGCCTCAGCGATTGGGAGGCGAACGTGAACGCGCAGACCCTCCCGACCGACGACACGAGCGAGGCGTTCGCCGATGCCGTCGAGGGATCGGCCGTGTTCGGGCGCGTGACGCCGCACCAGAAGCGGGCGATGGTGAAGGCGCTGCAAGCTCGCGGCCACACCGTCGCGATGACGGGTGACGGCGTGAACGATGTGCTCGCACTGAAGGATGCCGACTGCGGTGTGGCGATGGCGTCGGGCAGCGAGGCGACCCGTGGCGTCGCCCAGCTCGTGCTGCTCGACTCGAACTTCTCCGCGCTTCCCCCGGTGGTGGGCGAAGGCCGCCGCGTCATCAACAACATCGAGCGCGTCGCCAGCCTGTTCCTCGCGAAGACCACGTACTCGCTGCTGCTGTCGATCCTCACCGGCGTGTTCGCGCTCGCCTACCCGCTGCGGCCGATCCACCTGTCGATCCTCAGCTGGTTCACGATCGGCGTCCCCGCGTTCTTCCTTGCTCTCGAACCCAACGGCGACCGGGTCCACCCGGGCTTCCTCCCACGCGTGCTCGGCAAGGCGGTGCCAGCTGGCATCGTGATCGCGTTCTCCACGATGTCGGTGTTCGCGATCGTGCAACTCGACACGAGCATCGACGCCGACCACGCCCGCTCGGTGGCCGTGCTCGTGGCCGGCTCGGTGGCGATGATCCACCTGGCTCGCGTGGCTCGCCCGCTGAATGCGCTGCGCCTCGGTCTCGTCGTCATCATGGCGGTGCTGTTGTCGCTGGCCTTCCTGATCCCCGCCGGGCGGGATCTCTTCGAGCTGCCGATCACCGAGCCGTGGGCCTACGGCGTCGCCGCCGCGTTCATCGCGCTCGCCTACCCGCTCCTGGTGGCGGGAGCTCGTCTCACCGATCGCATCACGAGACGGTAAGGTCGCGGCATGTCAGATCTGTACGACCTCTCCGTCACCTCCATCACCGGCGACACGGTCCAGTTGAGCGACTACGCCGGCAAGGTCGTGCTCGTCGTCAACGTCGCCAGCGCCTGTGGCCTCACGCCGCAGTACGCGGGCATCAAGACCCTGTTCGACGACAACAAGGAGCAGGGGTTCGCCGTGCTTGCGTTCCCGTGCAACCAGTTCGGTGCGCAGGAGCCGGGCACCGACGCCGAGATCCTCGACTTCGCCACGTGCACCTACGACGCCACGTTCCCGATGTTCTCCAAGCTCGAGGTGAACGGCCCCGGCGAGTCCGAGCTGTACACCTGGCTCAAGGCGCAGGCCGGCGACGGCGCCGACATCTCGTGGAACTTCGAGAAGTTCCTCATCGATCGTGAAGGCAACGTGGTCGAGCGGTTCGGCCCGATGACCACGCCCGAGCAGATCGCACCTCGCGTCGCCGAACTGCTCTAAGTCGCTCGGGCGTTCGCCCCGCACTTCCCCGTCCTTCCCCCGAACCTGCACGCTCTCCGTTCGGGAGGACCCATGTCCCGTCATCGCTCCGCGCGTCGCCGCGCGCACCGACGTCCCATCCACATCGAGCTCGATAGCGAGTGCTTCGCCATCTGGTTCCCGCCGGCCGACGACCCCATCGAGGTGCTCGATCTCGGTGACGCCACCGGCATGGCATTCGACATGCTCGACACCGAGGCCCAACGTGAGGTGCTGGTGCTGCTCGACGAACGTCGGCGGGTCACCGCGCTGGTGATCGATCCACCGGCGCAGATCGGGGTACTCATCGGCGTCGCCGAGCTACCCGGCCTCGACGTGCCGTTCTGCCAAACCCTGTCGATCGTGCTGTGCGACGAGGTGGTGGACGGACCGCCAGACGAGCGCGACCGTGCGGGCTACCTCGCGCTGCGCCGCATCCACATGCTGCAGGGCCTGCAACTCCTCGACGTGCTCCTGGTCGATCCCGAACGGGTGCAGAGCCTCGCCGTGGCGTGCGACCCCGACCCCGTCTGGTTCGACGAGTTCCGACCGATCGACGCCACGTAGCCGACGGTCTACGGTGACGGCCCATGACCAGCATCGCCGTCGTCACCGGGGCCAACAGCGGCATCGGCCGCGCCACCGCCATCCACCTCGCCGAGCAAGGCCACACCGTCTATGGCACGGTCCGCTCGCTCGACAAGGCAACGAAGCTCCACGCGATGGCCGAGCACCACGGCGTCACCGTGCACCTGGTGGAGCTCGACATTGCCGACGACGCCTCGGTGGAGCGCGGCTTCGGCGAGATCCTCGACGCGACCGGGGGCGTCGTCGACGTGCTCGTCAACAACGCGGGCATCGGTGGCAACGCCGTCGCCGAAGAGTGCCCGCCGTCGATGTACCTCGACGTGCTCAACGTGAACCTGTGTGGCGCCGTGCGATGCCTGCAGCAAGTGCTGCCCGGCATGCGCGCCCGCGGCTCGGGCGCGATCGTCAACATCACCTCCATCGCCGGACGCCTCGCCGCGCTCGCGCAGTCGCCCTACGTCGCGTCGAAGTGGGCGTTCGAAGGCCTCAGCGAGGGCCTCGCGCAAGAGCTTGCGCCCTTCGGCATCCGCGTGGTGATCATCGAGCCAGGGGTGACGAAGAGCGCGATCTTCGCCAAGAACATCGACGCCCCCAACCAGACCGGCGCCTACGACGCTGCCTATCGCCGGCTGTTCCAGTTCTACGCGGCGGGCCTCGCCCACGCGACCGATCCGTTCGAGGTGGGCGCCGTCATCCACCACGCCGTCACCACCGACCAGCCGCAGCTGCGGTACGCCGTGAGTTGGGGTGGGACGGAGTTGGTGGAGGGTCGGGCGCGACTCAGCGACGCCGAGTGGGTTCGACTCGGCACGATCGCCGATGACGACGACTACTACGACGCGTTCGCCGACGCCTTCGGACTCGACCTGCGCGACGCCTGAGCCACGAGCCGTCCCGTCAGCGGCGGGTCAGAGCGCGGGGCGGTGACGAACGGCGGTGACCGGATCGAGGTGCAGATCGCCGTCGACGATGGTGGCCGTGCCGTCGACGATGAGGCTGTAACCCGTGCCGCTGGCGGGCGGGAACAGCATCGATACGTCGGGTCGCTCCGACACGTTGACGGTGGTGCTGCGTCCGATCGGTGCAACCAGCACGCCGTCGACGTAGTGCGTTGGCACGGCGAGCACATGAGCCCGGCCGTCATCCGACACCGTGAGCACGTAGCCCCACGGATACTCCGCGAGCGCTTGCTCGAGCTCTTCGATTGCCACCCTGATGCTCATGCGGTCGCACCGTAGGCGTTCCGGAGCGCGGCCTTCTCCACCTTGCCCATCGCGTTGCGCGGCAATGCATCGACCACGTGCACGCGCTTGGGTGACTTGAACGCAGCGAGTTGCTCGCGGCAGGCCGATCGGATGACCTCCGGCTCGATCGTCGCGCCGGCTTCCGCCACGACCACCGCCACCACGGCCTCCCCGAAGTCGGCATCGGGAACGCCGATGACCGCCGACTCGAGCACACCCGGCATCGCATCGAGCACCGACTCGACCTCCTTGGGATACACGTTCAGCCCGCCGGTGATGATGAGGTCCTTCGATCGGCCGACGATGTGCAGGTAGCCATCGGCGTCGAACGTGCCGACGTCGCCGGTGCGGAAGTAGCCGTCGGCGGTGAACTCCGTGGCGGTGAGCTCGGGCCGACGCCAGTAGCCACCGAACACGTTCGGACCGCGCACCTCGATGCCGCCGACACCACCGGTCTCCACCACCGAGCCGTCGTCGCCGACCACGCGCACGTCGACCGCGGGCAGCGGGAACCCGACCGTGCCGGGGCGCCGTTCGCCGTCGAGCGGGTTGGAGGTGAGCATCGTCGTCTCGGTCATGCCGTACCGCTCGAGGATCGCCTGGCCCGTGCGCTCGACGAACGCCGTGTGCACGCTCGCCAGCAGCGGTGCCGAGCCCGAGATGAACAGCCGCACCGACGCGCATGCGTCGGCATCGAACCGATCGTCGGCGAGGAGCCGCGTGTAGAACGTCGGCACCCCCATCATCACGGTGGATCGCCGCAACCCGCGCAGCACAGCATCAGGCTCGAACCGCGGCAGGAACACCATCGACGCACCTGCGATGAGCACGCAGTTGGTGGCCACGAACAGACCGTGGGTGTGGAAGATCGGCAGCGCGTGCAGCAGCACGTCGTCGCCGTGGAAGCCCCACACGTCGGCCAACGTGAAGCAGTTGGTGGCGAGGTTGCGATGGCTGAGCATCGCCCCCTTCGGAGCGCCAGTGGTGCCGCTCGTGTAGAGGATCGCGGCCAAATCGTCGGGGTCGCTCGGATGATCCGCGAACGTCGTGTCGAGACCGGCCGCCTCGTCCATCAACTCGTCGAGCGCGGCATCACGCAGCACCAATGCCGGCTCGGCATCGGCCACCAGATGCGCCACCTCGCTCGGCGTGTAGCCGGTGTTCATCGGCAGCAGCGCCACGCCCGAGCGGATGCACGCCAGGTACACGAGCAACGCATCGATCCGCTTGTCGACCTGCAACGCCAACCGATCGCCCGGCCGCAACCCCCTGGCTCGCACGGCGTGCGCCACCTGCGCCGATCGACGCGCCGCATCGCCGTAGGTGAGGACGACCCCGCCGTCGCCATCGAGCACGAAGGGCCGGTCGTTGTCGGACCGCACGCCCGCGATCACGTCGAGCAGCGTGGCGTCGCCGCCGAGACGAGCCGCAGCCGGCATCAGTGTGCGCCCCACGACTCCCGGTGGATGATCCCGCCCACGGGCAGGCGGTGAGCGGGCTTGAAGTCATCTCCCGTGTAGTACGCGACGGGGAACAGCGCCGTCTGCGTCCACTCCGGTGGGATGCCGAGCAACTCGCTCGCCTGGTCGTGGAAGAACAGGTGGATGGTGGTCCAGGCCGTGCCGAGACCACGCGCACGCGCCGCGAGCATGAAACTCCACGCGGCAGGCAGGATCGAGCCGTACGTCGATGCCTGTGCGGCGATGATCGGCACCTTCTCCATCCGGCCCTGCACGCACGGGATCACGAACACCGGCACCTGCTCGAGGATCTCGGTCAGGTACGTCGCGCTCTCCACCACCTTCGGCATCACGTGCGTACGCGGGTCACCATCGGGCAACGGCGGCGGGTACCCCGAACCGGCCATCAGCTCCATGCCCTGCCGATAGAAGTCGGCGAGTGCTCGCTTCTTCTCCGGGTCGGTGACCACCACGAACGCCCAGTTCTGGGCGTTGGTGCCGGTGGGTGCCTGCATCGCCACCTCGATGCATTCGTCGATCAACTCGAGCGGGACGGGCCGAGTGAGATCGAGGCGCTTGCGCACCGACCTCGTGGTGGTGAGGAGTTTGTCGGCAGCGGCACGATCGATGGTCATGTCGCGCACACTATGCGGCTGTCGCTGCGTGTCAGGCCCCGGGGGCGTCGGCGAAGTCGGCTTCCACGATCTCGCGATCCTCGGCATCAGCCACCGGCACAGCCTTCGCCGCTGCCCACGCCTCGAGGCCCTCGTCGCGCCGACCGAGCGCGAGCAGCGCACGGCCACGAGCCTCGTGCGCGTAGGCCAGGTCGAAGTCGGTGAGGCCGTGCTCTTCGCAGCCTGCGAAGCACGCGTCGGCGTACTCGAGCGATCGCTCGGGATGACCGGTGAGCAACTGCGCCTTGGCGATCGAGTAGAGCGCCCGCACCTCGTTGGCCGGCTCGCGACGGGCCGCCCGCGACCAGTGGTAGGCCGAGGCGTAGGCACGTCGGAGCAGTTCCTCGTCGTTGGCCGGCGTGCGCTCGGCCGCCACCATCTCCCAGAACCCGTTGTTGCATTCGATTCCCTGCGACCGATGCAACTCCGCCACCGGATCAGCGCCCGCTTCCACCTGGTCGTCACCGCTCATCGCGCACCTCGCCTCTCTCATCCGTGAGTTTCGACCCTACGCCTCCGAATGAATCTTGACCGTACTGGTCGGGTATTCGGTACAGTGTCGCCAACACCAGGACGAAACCAACGCAAAGGAGCGTCACCATGGCCGTTCGCCTCGGAGACATCGCACCCGACTTCACCGCCAACACCACCCAGGGCGAGATCCACTTCCACGAGTGGCTCGGCGACTCGTGGGGCGTGCTGTTCAGCCACCCCAAGGACTTCACCCCGGTCTGCACCACCGAGCTCGGCTACGTGGCTCGCATCAAGCCCGAGTTCGACAAGCGCAACGTGAAGGTGATCGGTCTCTCGGTCGACCCGGTCGACAGCCACGTGAAGTGGGAAGAAGACATCGCGGAGACCCAGGGCACGCCCGTGAACTTCCCGATGATCGGCGACCCCGATCGCACGGTCGCCGACCTCTACGACATGATCCACCCCAACGCGAACGACACGCTGACGGTTCGGTCGGTCTTCGTGATCGGGCCCGACAAGAAGGTGAAGCTCACCATCACCTACCCGGCCAGCACCGGTCGCAACTTCGACGAGATCATCCGCGTCATCGACAGCCTCCAGCTCACCGCGAAGTACAAGGTGGCCACGCCGGCCAACTGGACCGACGGTGGCGACGTGATCATCGGTGCCGCCGTGTCGGACGACGAGGCCAAGCAGTTGTTCCCGCAGGGCTGGACCACCGTGAAGCCCTACCTGCGCACCCTGCCCCAGCCCACGAGCTGATTTCGGCCAGCTGACTAGGCGTCGCCCAGGAGGTTCGCCTCCACCCACGCACGTACTGCAGGCGCCAGCCGATCGAGATGGTCGGCTGGCGCTTCGCGTATCTGGGTGGCGCTGATCGGCACCGTCGACCGATCGGGATCAACCATCACCGCCACCGCGCCGAACCGATCGGCGAGCTCGCTCACGTAGGCGTCGCTCGAAAACACGGCGTGCGGACCGACCTCGTGCGGCCAATGCGATCGCAGCAGCGCCATCCACCGCTCCCACAGGTTCGGGTCGCTCATGTCGGTCGGCAGGTCGTGGGCGACGTGCACGACGGTGACGTCGGGATGCAGGTCGGCGAGCCAACCGGCGCGCAGCGCGCCTGGCACGAGCTCGCCGTCGCGAGTGTTGACGAACACGACCAGGCGGTCGGTGCGCGTCGCCGCCGAGGTGATCATGTGACTGTGGCCGAGGTGCGGAGGGTTGAAACGCCCGATGATCAGCCCGGTCGGATGGCGCTCCACGTTCACGATTCTGTCTGATCCTGTGCACTCGGGTGGCATGTGACCGACGTCTCCTGCCACGATGACCGCCGTGATGCACCACTACCTCGCAGCCCGTCAGGAACTCATGAGCGAAGGGTCACCGTTCGCGGTGTCCGAGATCGAGGTGCGCGGCGTCCCGATCAAGGTGTTCACCCAGTCGCCGCCCACCCTTCGCGTCCTGTGGGAGATGTCGGCCGCGTTCGCCGATCGTGACTACGTGGTCTACGAAGACGAGCGCTACACCTACGCTGAGATCCACGCGCACGTGCGGGCGCTCGCACACACGCTGCACCACACCCACGGCGTGGGCCGCGGCGACCGCGTGGCGATCGCAGCGCGCAACTACCCCGAGTGGCTCGTCGCCTACTGGGCCACGGTGTCGATCGGCGCTGCCGCCGTCGGCATGAACGCGTGGTGGACCCCCACCGAGATGGCATACGGCCTCGGTGACTCCAAGCCGAAGGTGCTCATCGTCGACGATGAGCGTCTCGTGCGCGTGCTCGAGGTGCTCGACGAGGTTCGCGCGGCCAACCCTGTCCACATCATCACGATTCGCTCCGACCGCGAGCTCCCGGCCGATGCCAGCCGTTGGGCGGACGCGATCGCGGAGGTGCCCGACGCCCTTCCCGCGGTCGAGATCGATCCCGACGACGACGCCACGATCTTCTACACCTCGGGCACCACCGGCTTCCCGAAGGGCGCGCAACTCACCCACCGCGGGTCGGTCCACAACATCTTGAACATCGCGTTCATGACCACGGCAGCCACGGTTGCCGAGGCGAAGGCGATCGCAGCCGGCGATGTGGAGGCCCCCACCAGCGCTCCCGACGCGCCGGCACAGGCCGTCTTCATGGCGCCGACCCCGATGTTCCACGTCACCGCGTGCAACTGCATCATGCACCCGGCCACCCTCACCGGCGCCCGCGTGGTCTTCACCTACAAGTGGGATCCGGCCCGCGCCCTCGAACTGATCGAGCGCGAGCGCGTCACCAACTTCTCCGGTGTGCCGACGATGAGCCGCGAAATGCTGATGCACCCCGACTGGCAGACCCGTGACACGTCGAGCCTGCTCGGCATGGGCGGCGGTGGGGCGGCACTCCAGCCCGACCTCGTCGGCAAGATCGCCGGCGCACTCAAGCAGGGCCAACCCACCACCGGGTACGGCCTCACCGAAACCCACGGCATCGTCACCGCCAACTCGGCGCGATTCTTCATCGAGAAGCCCGCGTCGTGCGGCGCCGTCGTGCCCACGCTCGACGCGAAGCTCGTCGACGACGCAGGCAACGATCTCGACGCCGGCCCCGACACCGTCGGACAGCTGTGCGTGCGCGGCGCCGTGGTGATCAAGGGCTACCTCAACCGGCCGGAGGCGACCGCCGACGCGATTCGCGACGGCTGGTTCAACACCGGCGACATCGCCCGCATCGACGAGGACGGCTTCGTCTATATCGTCGACCGCGCGAAGGACATGGTGCTGCGCGGTGGCGAGAACGTCTACTGCAGCGAGGTCGAGACGGTCATCTACCAGCACGACGCAATCGCCGAGGCAGCCGTGTTCGGTGTGCCCGACGAGCGGCTCGGTGAGGAGGTCGGTGTCGCCATCGTGCTCGCGCCCGGCAGGACGCTCACGGCCGAGGAGCTCCAGGCATTCGTCGGCGAGCGGCTCGCGAAGTTCAAGATCCCCACGCACATCTGGTTCCTCGACGAGCAGTTGCCCCGCAACGCAAACGGCAAGTTCCTGAAGCGCGAACTCCGCCAGACACTCGTCGGGAGCTGACCAACGCCGCTCGACGGCATCAGAGATTCCGGAGTCGCAGTCCGCGAATCATGTCGAAGTGCTTGCGGTTTCGCGTCACGAGGCCCAGTTGGTGCTCGAGCGCGGTCGCCGCGATCAATGCGTCGGGCAGCCGGACGCCGAATTCCCGCGCGATCCGTCCGGCGCGCTCGGCGATGGCTCGGTCGACGCCGAGTTCTCGAAAGGGTGCGAGCAGCTGGCTCGACAGATCCGTCGCAGTGTTCCCCGCGAACAGCTCGGTCCGGGTGATGACCGAGTAGTGGATCCGGTGCCGACCGGGGACGAGCGCGACTGCGCCACGAAGGTGATCGATGAAGACGTCGGTGTCGACGAGGAGGTCAGCCACGCTGCCACTCGTCGCGCGACGGCGCGTCCGCTGCCGGTGACGCTCCGAACGTGGCCGCAAGCGCTGCGGTCGCGTCCAGATCATCGGTGAGGTACTCGTCGAGCGCCCGGCGGATGATCACGGCCATGGTGACGCCCTCGGCATCGGCCACCTGGTCGATCTTCCTGCGTTGCTCCTCGGTGAGATAGACCTGCGTCCGGGTCGCCGACATACAGCAACT
>JBMOFX010000073.1:0-11539 GCA_049318665.1 Ilumatobacteraceae bacterium
GACGAAGCTCGGCGCCTGGCCACCAACGCCGGCGTTCACGAAGCACGAGTCGATCCGGCCGAGCTCAGACACCGTCGCCGCCATCGACTCGATCACTGCCTGTTGGTCGCCCACATCGCACACGAGGTCGAGCACCCGCCCGCCGAGGCCACGCAGTTGCTCGGCGGCGGCGGCGTTCTTGGTTGGATTGGTGCCCCAGATCGCAACCGTGGCGCCCTGAGCGGCCAAGCCCTCTGCCATGCCGAGCCCGATGCCGGAATTGCCCCCGGTGATGAGCGCGACGTGTCCGGTGAGATCGAAGAGCGGTGTGGTGATCGGCACGTCGGGAACCTAGTGGCCTGATCCACAAGGGGTCGGTACGCAGCGGTAGCGTTGCTCCGACATGGCCCTGCAGGACATCCACGAGCCCGACGACCTGAAGTCGCTCACCTACCCCGAGCTCGATGAGCTCGCCGGTGAGATTCGCGATTTCGTCGTACAGGCGGTCGCCGAGACGGGCGGTCATCTGGGCTCGAACCTGGGTGCGGTCGAGCTGACCCTTGCCCTCCACCGAGTGTTCGACTCGCCCAGCGACGCGATCCTGTGGGACACCGGCCACCAGGCCTACATCCACAAGATCGTCACCGGTCGCCAGTCCGGCTTCGAAAACCTTCGCCAGGCGAACGGCCTCTCCGGCTACCCGAGTCGTGAAGAGAGCCGGCACGACTTCATCGAGAACAGCCACGCCAGCACCGTCCTGTCGTACGCGTACGGCATGGCGGTGGCGCGTGACGCCGGCGTCGACCCGCACCGACACATCGTCGCCGTCATCGGCGACGGTTCGATGACCGGTGGCATGGCCTACGAGGCGCTCAACAACCTCGGCCACTCGGGCACCCGCGTCATCATCGTCCTCAACGACAACGGCCGCTCGTACGCCCCCACCATCTCGAACCTCACTGCAGGCACGCCGACGAAGGTCGACGAGGCGATGGCCAACCACCCGAGCCTGCCGTCGCGCATCACCGACAAGCTGTCGCACACCCTCACCAACATCCGCCTCAACCCGGTGTACGTGCGTCGTCAGCGTCGCCTCGAGTCGTTCCTCAAGGACCTCCCCTACGTCGGGCCGCAAGCGGAGAAGAGCGTCGAGGCGTTCAAAGCCGCGGTGCGCGAGTTCCTCCAGCCGCCGGCATTCTTCGAAGCGCTCGGCGTGCGCTACGTCGGCCCGGTGGACGGCCACGACATGCACGAGCTCGAAGACGCGTTCCGCAAGGCCGTCGAACTGTCGGTCGAGGGGCCGATCATCGTGCACGTCGTCACGCAGAAGGGCCGTGGCTACTCGCCGGCCGAAGACGACGACGAGAAGCACCTGCACGACACGCCCGTCTTCGACCCGCTGGTCGGGCCGCCACCAGCGGTGCCGTCGGGCTACACGCAGGCGTTCGCTGAGGCGATCATCAAAGAGGCCGAGGCCAACCCGAAGATCGTTGCGATCACGGCTGCCATGCCGGGGCCGACGGGTCTGCTGCCGTTCCAGGCACGGTTCCCCGATCGCTTCTTCGACGTCGGCATCGCCGAGCAGCACGCCGTCACGGGCGCGGCCGGCATGGCGATGGGTGGCCTGCGGCCGATCGTCGCGCTCTACAGCACGTTCCTCAGCCGGGCCTGGGATCAGGTGGTGTACGACGTTGCGCTGCATCGCCTGCCGGTGATCTTCTGTCTCGACCGGGCCGGCATCACCGGCGACGACGGACCGAGCCACCACGGCGTGTACGACATGGCGCTGCTCGCGAAGGTGCCGGGGATGCGGGTGCTCGCACCGTCGAGCGCGCAGGAGTTGCAGGTGATGCTGCACGACGCCATCGCTCTTGCCGACGACGGCCCGGTGATGATCCGCTACCCGAAGGGCGCCGCCCGCCAGGTGAGCGAGCACGAAGTCGGGTCGGGGCTGCATGCCCGGCGGCTCCGTGAGGGCGACGGGTCGCTGTGCATCCTGGCGATCGGCAAGCTCGTCGCCGCCGCAGAACGGGCCGCCGAGCGGCTGGCCGAGTCGGGTGTGCAGGCAACCGTGTGGGACGTGCGCTCGTGCGCCCCCCTCGACGCATTGATGATCGCCGACGCTGCCCGCCATGGCGCCGTGCTCACCTGTGAGGACGGCATCCGCGACGGCGGGATCGGCATGACCATCGCCGATCAGGTCCACGAGCTGTCGCCGACGTTGACGGTCGTGTCGCTCGGCGTACCGACGATGTTCATCCCGCAGGCCAAGCCCGACCGGATCCTCGCATCGTTCGGCCTCGACGCCGACGGCATCGTCGCCAGCGCGCAGTCCCTCCTCGCCTGACGACCGAGTCCCAGCGCGCCGACCGAGTCGCTGGCGCATACCCGAGTCGCTGGGCGCGCGACGGGTGCACCAGAACCCTCGGTCACGACCTAGCGTCGACCTCTATGGACGACGCCTCGTACCACCGGCTGATCATCGAGCGACGCGAACACGGCGTGATGCTGTTGACCCTCTCCAACCCCGGCAAGCTCAACGCCACCGACGCGGTGTTGCACGCCGAGCTGGCCCGGGTCTTCCACGACATCCACAGTGACGCCAGCGTCCGTGCGGTGGTGGTGACCGGCGAGGGCAAGGCGTTCAGCGCGGGCGGCGACCTCGCTTGGATCGCCGAACAGGTCGGCAACCACGCGCAAACGATGAAAGTGATGCGCGAGGCGGGCGACATCGTGCGGACGATGATCGAGTGCGACACGCCGATCATCAGCGCGATCAACGGCGTGGCCGTCGGAGCCGGACTCGCCGTCGCCCTACTCGCCGACATCTCGATCATCGACGAGAACACCCGGTTCACCGACGGACACATTCGCCTCGGCGTGGGGGCCGGTGATCACGCGGTTGCGATCTGGCCGCTGCTCTGCGGGATGGCGAAGGCGAAGTACTACCTGCTCACCTCCGACTTCATCGACGGGCGCGAGGCAGAGCGAATCGGCCTCGTGAGCAAAGCTGTGCCGGCCGACGAGGTGCTGCCGACGGCGTTGTCGATCGCCGAACGCCTCGCCCGCGGCCCACAGGACGCAACCCGCTACACCAAGCGCGCGCTCAACCATTGGCTCCGGCAGGCACTGCCCAACTTCGAGGCGTCCCTCGCGTACGAGATGCTCAACTTCCTCGGCGACGACGCAGCCGAGGGCCTACGCGCGCTCCAGGAGAAGCGGGCGCCGGAGTTCAACAAGTGAGCGACACCAACCAACTCGACGGGCACGACCTTGCGCTCGAACTCGCGTTTGCACTCCGACTCGCTGAAGCCGCCGATGCGATCACCCTCCCCCACTACGAACGTCGCAGCTTCACCCTCGACTGGAAGGCGAACCGGACCGAGGTGACCGAGGCAGACCGGAACGCGGAGTTGGCGATTGCTGCGTTGGTGCTCGAGGAGCGCCCGCACCACGGGCTGTATGGCGAAGAGCACGGCGTGGTGGGCGACGAGTCCTCGCCGTGGCGCTGGGTGATCGATCCGATCGATGGCACGAGCAATTTCGTGCGCGGCATCCCGGTGTGGGCATCGCTGATCGCGCTCACCCACGACGTCCACGGCGCCGTGGTGGGTGTCGTCTCCGCGCCGGCGATGCAACGGCGTTGGTTCGCAGCGCGGGGGCTCGGCGCCACCTCGACCGGGTTCGAGTCGGCCGACATCGGCATCGACCGCCCGTGTCGCGTGTCGTCGGTGGCAGCCATCGACGAGGCCCAGGTATCGATCACGTATTCGAAGGGGTGGGACCGGCTCGGACTCACCCACGAGCTCGTTGCGCTGCAGCAGCGCGCCTATCGCGCACGCGGGTTCGGTGACTTCTGGCAGCACATGCTCGTCGCCGAGGGCGCGATCGACCTCGCCATCGATGCGGTCGGTGTGCAGCCATACGACCTGGCCGCGTGCATGGTGGTGGTGGAAGAAGCCGGTGGCACCTTCACCAATCGTCACGGCGTGCGAACGTTCGGCTCCGACACGGCGATCAGCTCGAACGGGCTCCTCCACGGCGAGGTCTCGGCGCTCGCCTGATCGAGGGTTTCGGTGCACCCGCTGCGCGCTTCAAGACTCGGGTGAGCACGAGCGACTCGATCGGCGCGCAGGGACTCGGTCGGCGGGCTGGGACTCGGGTGGGGTTACTCGGCGAGGGAGGACTCGGCTCGGCCGAAGATGAACCAGGCGTCGAGGTACGTGTCGAGGTGGGTATCGAGGGAATCCGCGGGGTCGATCGGGTGGAGGTAGGCGCGGACTTCGGCGGGGGTTCGGCGGCCGAGGCGGCCACGGAACACATCGAGATCGCTCGCCACCACGGCGACGGGCGGAACACCGGCGGCTGCGACCGTTGCGTGGAACGGATCGAGCATCCGGGGCCGCATCCACGCGAGGAACTCCGCCGGCAACGCAACCGGCTGGCCGAGCGCGGTGCAGAGATCCGCCTCATGGGTGTGGATGTCGAGCACGGCCCGCCACGAACTGTCGGCACCCTCGGGCGTCGACAGGAACGCCTCGACCAGTCCAGCATCGGCGGCCCACTGAGCGAGCAACTGCGCGATCGACTTGCCGCGACCTCGCTCCACCTGCGCCGCGGTCCATGGGTCGGTGGTCGCGCCGGCCATGTTGCCGTTGCGTGCGTCCTCGGCCACGCCGGCGAGGTGGGCCACGACGTCGTGCACCGTCCACGAGGGCGTCGCAGGAGATGCCAGGTCGCCAACGTCGTCGGACACCAGCAGGCCAATGCGGGTTCTTGCCTCGCGGTACCACGCGCCCAGATCAACACTCACGGCGTGGACCATAGGGCTCGACACGCGGCGACCATCGAATCGTGCGCTGTCGGTCGGCTCCCCGTCGCGTAGCGTTGCGATGATGAGTGATCAGACCCAACCGGCGACGCAAGCCATCACCGCCGGGCGAGCCGCGAGCGGTCGCTCGCTGGCCCCGGCACTGTGGGCATCGACCGCGTGGGAGTCGGAGGGGTTCGTCGACGCTCGCCGCCGGGCGACCGGTCTGCGGCCCGGCGAGTTCTACAGCCGCTACGGCAACCCGACCGTCCGATCGTTCGAGGAGGCGGTCGCCGCCCTGGAAGGGGCCGAGGATGCGCTCGCGTTCGGGTCCGGCATGGGCGCGGTCGCCAGCGTCGTGCTCGCGCTCTGCTCGTCCGGCGATCACATCGTCGCCCAACGCCAGCTCTACGCCGGCACGCTCGCCTTCCTGCAGGGACCCTGCGCGCGCTTCGGCATCGAGGTCACGCTCGTCGACGGCAGGGAGCCGGGCGCCTTCGCGGCCGCGGTCCGGCCGGGCAAGACGATGCTGGTCCTCGCCGAGACGCCGTCGAATCCGCGGCTCGAGCTGGTCGATCTCGACGAGATCGGTGGCCTGCGCGGCCCGATCACCGTGGTCGACTCGACGCTCGCCACCCCACTCGGCCAGCGCCCGATCGATCACGGAGTGCACCTCAGCCTGCATTCGGCGACCAAGGGCATCGCCGGCCACAACGACGCGACGCTTGGCGTCATCGCCGGCGAGAAAGACCTGATCGACTCGATCTGGGCGTACGCCGTGCTCCATGGCGCCACCCCATCGCCGTTCGACGCACTCAACGGCTTGCGCGGCATCCGCACGCTCGCGGTCCGCACCGTGCAGCAGAGCGACACCGCCCTGTTCCTCGCGGAGTCGCTGTCCGACCATCCCGCCATCGCTGCCGTCCACTACCCGGGCCTCGCGTCGCACCCGCAGTTCGATCTCGCCAAACGGCAGATGCGCCACGGCGGCACGATGGTCGCGATCGAACTCGCCGGCGGCCAGGCGGCAGTCGAGCGTTTCCTCACCGACGTCGAACTGCTCAGGGTGGCGACCTCGCTCGGCGGACCCGAGACGCTCGTGTGCCATCCGGCCACCACCACCCACGCGAGCCTCACACCCGAGGAGGCGGTCGCTGTCGGCGTCAGCGCGGGCCTGCTGCGCGTCTCCGTCGGCCTCGAAGACCCCGCCGACCTCCTGCGCGACATCGTCCGCGCGCTCGGCTGACCCGGTTCCCATCCGGTGGCCAGGGTCCTCTGCCTCCACGGCCTCGGCGGCACCGCCGACACGATGGCCCCGCTCGTGGAGCACCTCGTGGCCGACGGCCACACGGTGACGGCGCCGACGCTGCCCGGGCACGGCACCGACCCTGCCGATCTCATCGCAACGTCGTGGACGACCTGGCTCGACGCGGCACGCTCGGCCGACCCCCATCCCGACCTGATCGTCGGCCAGTCGATGGGCGCGACACTGGCTTTCGCACTTGCGGCAGAGGGCCGGAGCACATCGGTCGTCGCGATCAATCCACTCGCCGCCGACCCCGATGCGACCGACGGGCTCGAGTGGCGCCAATCGCGTGGAACAGCGTGGATCGAGGTCGGGCCGTCGTCGGTCGCGGAGCGGGCCTACGAGCGGCTGCCGGTCGAGGCGCTGCTGGCGATGCACGAGGGCGTCGCCAGTGTCGACCTCGCAGCCGTCGTCGTTCCGGTGCTGATCGTCACCAGCAGACTCGACGACGTGGTCGATCCGGCGAACAGCGACCTCGTCGCCGGCGCACTGGGCGGCGCCGTCGACCGCCTCGCACTCGGACGCAGCGGTCACGTTGCGACGCTCGACGTCGAACGGACGGATCTAGCCGTGGCGGTTGCAGACCGGGCACGCGCCGTCTGGCGCGCCACCATGTGACGCGTTCGCCCCCGTGTGCGAGGAGCCGGCCCCCTCGTTCGTGATCTGGACCGTGGCGCCGCGGCGAACCTCTTCGCGGATGGCGGTGCTGAGCAGATCGAGCATCCGCTGCGGGAGATCGACGAACTCCATGCCCCACGCCGATTCCGCAGCGGCTCGGATGATCGTGAGCGAGAGAAGCGTGCTGTCGGGCCCGGCCTGCGGTCCGAGGTCAACCGCGATCGACGCCCACTTCCCGATGGGATCGCGAACGATCGGCGCGGGGTTGGGCACGAAGCGCAAACCGCCCACCGAGACGTCGATCGTGCGGCCGGAGAAGGTCGTCTGGCCGACCATCGCCGTGATCGGCCAGTGCACGTTGTAGCGAGGGTGACGACGGCGGTCACTTTGAACCAGCGGATGGTCGAGCGCCACCAACACCGCGCCGGCCTTGGCCGCCTGGGTGGCGATACCCGTCGCGGCCCACATCCCGGTTTCGAGCATCACGCTCACCAACACCGGCCGAGGCGTTTCGAGTTGGCGCCATGCCACCCTCGACCAGAAATCAACGTGGTCGTCGGAGGCGGTCCGCAATGCGCCCTCGAGCTTCATCTCCTCGTCGTCGAGCAACCTCAGCAACACGCGCCGGCCCGCTTGCGCGCGGAACCGAGCCGGCGCAGGAGCCTGTGCCGTGGTGGCCCGCAGGCCAACAGGGGTGCTGAACGAAGATGACATGCCGACAAGGTGATCGACCGTCGCGACCCCCTCACTTGAGCGATTGAGAAAAGAATGACGTTGTCCATCAAGGAGTGAGGGTCGCCGACAGCGACACGACGATGGTGCGCGTGCCGTCGGGGTGGAGCAGAGCCCCCGCACCGAACGACCGGCTGCCCTGCGGGGTCGGGTCGACCTCCGACCAGAACGAGAGCACGAAGTCGACCTGCAGCGCCGGGTCGTTGAGGGCATCCGCGCAGGCCGAGGCTCCGAACGACGAGCTCGCTCCGGCCCGATCGACGAACGCCATCGCGGCGTTGCATTCGTCTCGGGAGTCGAGAAACCGCAGGTCAGGGGACTCCCACGCCGTACCGGCGCTGGTTGCGCGCAACGAACCCGACTCGATCTCGCCGGCGAGCGCGATCGACACGCCATCGATACTGCGGACCGACTGACCCTCGCCAAGCGTGCGCACGTAGGGCCGCCAGCCGGGTGGCGCGTCGACCCCGGCGAGCCAGGCCGTCTCCACTGCAAGCGGGAGCGGGAGCACCTCGGAACGCCCGCACGCGGGGATGATTGCCACCGCAACGGCCATCAGTACCCACAGGCACCGACCACGCACCGTGACGCCGTTTCGAGACTCGATCAGCGGTAGAAGGGGTTCTCGCCGACTGCGTGGTCGGTGAGGTCCTTCACCCGCTCAACGCCCGGCACCATGTCGACCAGCATCGTTTGCACGCCATCGAGCATCGTCATCCGGCTCATCGAGCACCCGTGGCACCCACCGCCCATGGTGAGGTACGCGGTGCCCTCGCCGTCGTGACCGACGAAGGTGACGAACCCGCCGTGTGCAGCCAGCATCGGATTGACCTCGGTACCCACGACCGCCTCGATCTCGGCGCTCAGCTCGTCATCACGCACGAGGCCCTCGACCATCGGCGGCACCGGCTTGTTGGGGTTGCGGATGACGAGGCCCTGAGTGTCGTTGTGGTCGAGCACCGCGCCAGTGAGCGACTCGATGTCCTTGGCCGGGATGATCACCTTGATCGACGTACCGTCATCGGCCGTGTGCGTGCGCACCTCGTCGGTGAATGCAGCCTTCGTGACGATGTCGAAGCTGAGGTCGTAGACGAACGGATCGCCCACGGCGCTTTCGATGGCCAGACGCAACCCCAGACGATCACCCTCGGGTTCCGCGTCGCGCATCGCGAGCAACTGAACGTGGGCGGCCGACGTGACCGTGATGATCAGGTCGGTGTCGTTGAGGGCTGCAAGCGGGCTCACGTTCCCGAGGCTACCGGCCGACCCGCAAACCGAATCAGGAACCGCCGCCGTTGCACTCGATGCGCTGGCCGGTCACGTATCCGGACCCGGGGCTACACAGCCACAGCACCACGTTGGCCACGTCGACGGGCTGACACACGCGACCGAACGGAGAGGATGCATCGAGCGCTCGGAGATCCTCCATCTCGCGCTGGCCCGTCATCGCACGAGCGAGCCGCACACCCATGTCGGTCTCCACCAGCCCCGGCGCGACGACATTGACGTGGATGCCGTGCCGCCTCTCTTCCTTGGCCAGGGTGAACGCCAACGCTTCCATCGCAGCCTTGCCCATGTTGTACGGGGCACCGTTGGCCGACATCGACGACGTGGCGACCGAGGAGATCATCACCACGTCGCCTCGCCCGATCTCGGCCGCCCGAGCGCGGATGTGTGGCAGCGCGAGGCGTGACAGGTGATGCGGGCCGAGCGCGTGGGTGGCGACCACCTGGATCATCTCGTTCGGGTCGGTGTCGACGACCGACCGCCCCTTCGACGCGATACCCGCGTTGCACACCAGCAGATCGAGCCCGCCGAGCTCGGCGACGATCGCGTCGATCATCGCAGCGCTCGCCGACGGATCGTCGACCGACGCCTCGTAGGCACGCGCCTTGCCGCCTGCGGCCTCGATCGCCGCCACGGTCTCGTCGGCGGCTTCGCGATCGCGCCGGTAGTTGACGGCGATCGTGGCACCCTCGGCAGCAAGTAGTTCGCTGATGCCACGCCCGATGCCGCGGCCTCCGCCGGTGACCAGCGCAATGCGGCCCTCGAGTGTTCGTGTCGGTGCCATCGGTCCTCCCCAAGGATTCGATCAGTTCGAAGTCGTGCTGCATCTGGCAACCTAGGCGAGTGCACGAAGGCAGCAAGAAGGCAATCATCGCAGCGTTCTTCGCCAACCTCGGGATCGCGATCTCGAAGTTCGTCGGCTTCCTGATCACCGGATCGGCCGGACTGCTGGCCGAGGCGGGCCACTCGCTGGCCGACACCGGCAACCAGGCGTTGCTGTTGTTCGGCGCGAAGCGCGGTCAGCGCCAGGCTGATCGCAACCACCCGTTCGGCTACGGGCCCGAGCGATACTTCTGGGCGTTTGTCGTGGCGCTCGTGCTGTTCAGCATGGGTGGACTGTTCGCCCTGTACGAGGGCATCAACAAGCTCCGCAATCCCCACGAGATCAACAACGTCGGCGTGGCGTTCGCGATCCTCATCGTCGCGATCCTGCTGGAGTCGTACTCGCTTCGCACGGCCGTGAAGGAGGCGAACCACGTGCGTCCACGGTCGCGGAGCTGGTGGTGGTTCATCCGCAACACCAAGGCACCCGAGCTCCCTGTGGTGCTGCTCGAAGACATCGGCGCAGAGATCGGTTTGTTCTTCGCGCTGCTCGGGCTCAGCCTCGCCGAGATCACGGGCGACCCGCGCTGGGACGCGGCCGGCTCGATCGCGATCGGACTGCTGCTTGTCGTGATCGCGATCGTCCTGGCTGTCGAGATGAAGGGCCTGCTGATCGGTGAGGCACCGAGCGACGAGTCGACCGCGGCGATCGAAGGCGCCATTGCTGGCGCCCCGAGCGTCAACAGCCTGATCCACCTCCGGTGCATGCATCTCGGCCCCGACAAGGTTCTCGTGGCCGCCAAGATCGACTTCGATCACAGCCTGTCGGTGGCCGAGTTGGCGAAAGCCGTCGATGCAACGGAGGCGGCGATGCGCGCTGCCGTGCCGCTGGCGATGACGATCTACATCGAGCCCGACATCCGTCGCGCCCACGAGTTGCCGTGACCACCACGACTCCGGTGCGCCCGACGAGCGCACGGCCACTCGGCTTCTTCGCGCTCGGCGCCGCCATCGTGTTCTTCAGCCTCGGCTCGACGATTGTGAAGAAGGCCGGCATCCCTGGCCCGGCACTCGCCTTCTGGCGAATGATCCTCACGTCGCTGCTGTGGACGGGGATCCTCTACGCCACCGAGCGACGCTTCCTCACACGGGCCGAGCTCCGCCGCGCCCTCGTGCCCGGCATCGTGTTCGGACTCAACATCACTGCGTTCTTCACCGGAGTCACCAAGACGAGCGTGGCCAATGCCGAACTGATCGGCTCGCTCACGCCGCTGATCCTGGTGCCCGTTGGCGCCATCGTCTTCAAGGAGAAGATCAACGTGCGCGCGGTGTCATTCGGCATCGTGTCACTGGTCGGGCTGTGCATCGTGCTGTTCAACGCGCCGACCAATGGGGTGGCCTCGTGGACCGGCAACATCATCGTGTTCGGCGCAATGCTCCTGTGGTCGACCTACCTCGTCACCAGTCGACGACTGCGGTCGGGGACGATGAGCGTGCAGGCGATCATGGCCGCGATCATGCCGATCGCGTCGGTCACCGTGCTCCCGATCGCGATCGTGACCGGCACGATCTCGGAGGTGACGGTGCACGCCGTGCCGTACATCGTGCTGCTCGCCGTGATGACCGGCACCTTCGCGCATGGCCTCATCGTGTTCGCGCAGAAGTCGGTGCCGATCGGCACGATCAGCATGATGCAGGTCGCGCAGCCCGCGCTCGCGGTGCTCTGGGCCTTCCTCATCCTCGGTCAGACGATCAACCCGATCCAGGTGCTCGGCATGGCGCTGGTGATGGTCGGCCTCGCTGCCGTGGTGACCATCACCCGCCGCACGGCTGCGCCCGCGCCCGAAACCGATGCCGTACTCGAAGAGGGGTAGAGTCGATCGAACACCAGGGGAGCTCGCAGGTACGGCGGGCTGAGAGGGTGGCTGCCGCCACCGACCCGTGAACCTGATCTGGGTAATGCCAGCGGAGGGACGGATGAGCGA
>JBMOFX010000074.1:0-11362 GCA_049318665.1 Ilumatobacteraceae bacterium
GCGGCGAGCGACGCGTGCGCCTGGTTGCTCATGTCTTCCTTGCCACCGAATGCACCACCGTTCGACACGAGGGTGACGGTGACGGCGCCGTTGTCGACGGCGAGCACGCGAGCGATGTCGTTGCGGTCGTCCCACACGCCCTGCCCGCCCGAGTACACCTGCAGATGGCGATCGGCGCCCTCACCCGAGGGCACCGCGAGCGTGCTCTCCGGCTCGAGGAACGCGTGCTCGATGCGTTGGGTCTGGAACGTTTCGTGGACCGTGAACGCCGAGGCGGCCAGCGCCGCGTTCACGTCGCCGCGGGCGTACTCGCTGACGCTCAACACGTTGGAGTCGGTCTTCCACACGGCGACGGCGGCGCCGGGTTCGAGCGCAGCGATCGGATCGGTAACCGGCGCGTGGACCTCGTAGGCCACCTCGACGAGCTCGGCGGCGGCGCGAGCTTGCTCACGTGTGTCGGCCACCACGATCGCGAGCACGTCACCCGCGTAACTGGTGCGACCGCCGACGGGGATCATCACCGGCCAGTCCTTGTAGATGATGCCGACGAGCAGTTCGCCGGGGAGGTCGGCGGCGGTGAACACCGCGTGCACGCCGGGCGCGGCGAGTGCGGCCGACGCGTCGATGCCGAGCACATCGGCACGCGTGTGCGCAGCGAGATGCAGCGCCGCGTGCAGCGTGCCGGGAACGCGCATGTCGTCGACGTAGCCACGGTCGCCGAGGGCGAGCGCACCGGCCTCGTACTTCACGCCCGAATCGCCGACCTGCTTGGGCAGCGCCACCTCCACCGGCGTGCCCTGCGCGACGACCTCGATCGCGTCGAGCACCTTCACATAGCCGGTGCATCGGCACAGGTGTGCGCCGAGGTGTCGGCTCATGTCGGCACGGTCGAGCGCCGCGCCCTTCTTGTCGATCTGCGCCTTGGCGCGCATCACGATGCCGGGGATGCAGAACCCGCACTGGAGCCCACCGCATGCGGCGAAGGCCTCGGCGAATCGCTGGCGCTCCTCCTCGTCGACACCTTCGAGCGTGACGATCGTCTTGCCGCTCACTTTGGCAACGGGCTGCTGGCAGCTGACGACGGCCTTGCCATCGATGTGGACGGTGCAGCATCCGCACTGGCCGGTGGGCGAGCACCCGTCCTTCGCGGTGGTGAGGTCGAGCTCGTCGCGCAGCGCCGCCAGCAGGTGCGGGTGGTCGGCTCGAACCGACACCGGCACGCCGTTCACGGTGAACGACACGCGGTCGGTCTGCGTGTGGGGTTCCTCGAGTGCGGTCACGCTTTACAGTTTGTCAAAGTCGTGGGCCGTTGTGTCACGGGAGCGTGAACACCTCAGTCGGGCAGGACGACGCCGCGCTGCGACGTGATCCGGTCGTAGACCTCGGGGCGTCGGTAGCGGTCGAAGTCGAACAGCGTGCCCTTGTACTTCGCGCACCAGTCGAGGTCGCAGCGAGCGATGACGAGCTCGTCGCCGGTGGTGAGCGCCTGAGCGACGATCTGCCCGCTCGGCGCCACGATCATCGACTGGCCGAGTGAGTCGACGCCTTCTTCGACACCACCCTTCGCAACCCCCACGACCCACGTGCCGTTCTGATACGCACCCGATTGCATCACCAGCGCGTTGTGGAAGCCCTGCAGGATGTCTTGGCTCGGGTCGGGCACATAGTGGATTGGGGTGTTATAGCCGCACAGGACCAGCTCGACTCCCTGCAGTCCCATCACGCGGTAGCTCTCGGGCCAGCGGCGGTCGTTGCAGATCATCATCCCGACGAGGCCACCGAACGCACGCCACACGCCGAACCCGTCGGGGCTCGGCTCGAAGTAGTAGCGCTCAGCGTGCTGGAACGGGCGATCGGGTTCGTGGTGCTCGTGGCCGGGGATGTGCGTCTTCTTGTAGGTGGCGACGATGCTGCCGTCACGCTCGACCAACGTCTGCACGTTCCACCGTCGGGTCGTCCCACTCGCGTCGGTCTCGCGCAGCGCGTAGCCGAGGCAGAAGCCGATGCCGAGGCGCCGGGCTTCGTCGAACAGTGGCTGGGTGTCGGCATTGGGCATCGCCGACTCGTACCAGTGGTCGGCCTCGCTGATGTCGTCGACGAACCACCGCGGGAAGAACGTCGTGAGTGCGAGCTCGGGGTAGACGATCAGCTCGACACCGTGACGATGGGCATCGTGGAGGAGAGCGATCAGCCGCTCGACCACCTGCGCGCGGGTGTGGTCGCGCTGGATGGGGCCGAGCTGCGCGGCGGCAATGGTGAGGATGCGAGACATCGGCCGTCACGATAGGGCGGCGAGTTGGGCGAGGAGTACCTGTCCGTGCGCACTCACCCACGCGAGTCCCGGACGGGGCGCAATCGGCAGATGACGCGGGATCGCTGCGCCGAGCAGATCGCCGTCGAGATCCGAGCCCGCAGCCATCACGATGCCGAGTCGGCTTCGGCGCACCGCTGTCGTCCAGTGGCCGTACGCACCTCGCACTGCATCGGGTCGGGCGGCGACGATGACGGTGAGGTGCGGTGTGCGGCGTTCGACGAGCCGGGTGACGACCCCGCCCGGATCGTCGGTGAGCTCGGCATCGTCGACGACGAGCAGCGTCGGGATCGCACGCTCGATCTGGTCGATCACCTCGGGAAGCGCTGCGTCGAGATCGGTCGGATGGTGATGTGTGCGATCCAGCGGCGCGATGGCAAGGGTGCGACCGCTCGGATGCACGTCGAGCCACGCCTGGCGGAGTGCGGCGAGTGCGGTGCTCCGGCCACTCCTCGACGGGCCGAGCACCACGATGTGTTCGCCCGGGTGGACCGCGAGCTCCACCGGCGCGAGGTCGTCGAAGCCGATGCCGATCGGCGCGATCCAGGTGGTGCCGTGATGCCGTGCCGGTGGCAGTTCGATGCGTCGCACGAGATCCGGGAGCGTCGCGAGTCGTCGCGCCCGATGGGCCGACGGCCTGGCCTCGACACCGACCGCGACCTGCGCGTCGAGCAGACCCGGCACGATCACGAGTCGCCCCGGCACCTTGGGAGGTACCGCGCTTGCCGGCACACCGAGCGACGCCCCATCGTGCGCGTCGTGCACATGAAGGAGCCAACGCTGCGCGCAGCGCGCCGCGAGGCTCGGTGGCACGCCACTCGCTCGGTCTGCCCCGATGATGAGGGTCAGGTCGGGCACCACATCGGCAAGCAAATGTTCGAGCGCGGCGCGTTCGGGCTCGCGGCCGATTGGCTCCAGCTCGGTCCGCAGCGTTGCGAACCCATCGATGACGAGCACCGTCGGTCGGTCGCTCTGGGCCGCCGTGCGGAGCGCACGCAGCAGGCGCTCGCGCTCGCTGAGGCGCACTACCGCCGCGCACGCATCGTGTCGGGCGATCGCGTCCCACGACGCGTCACCCACGGCGTCGATCACGATCAGGTCGCGGGCGCTGTCACCTCCGCACACGCGAGCGGCGAGCGCCCGGAGTGTCGTGGTGACCCCCGACCCGGGCGCGCCGACCACGCGCAGGTCGCCGTCGCCGGGCACCCATTGCAGTGCGTCATGACGTTGCTCATCGGGCCGGTCGACCCACCCGATCGCTCCCGGTGCCACGTCGTCGACGGTGATCGAACGCGGCAGCGGATCGCTCCACGGACGGCGTGCGCGCAGACGACCCGATCGGCGAGCCGCGTCGGCGATCGCGGCCGCCCACTCGCCCACCGACCCGCACCGGGCCGCCTGCACCACGACGACCGGCTCGTTCGCGCGCCGGATGACGGCACGCCCGGGCGTCGCACGCGACAACCCCGCGGCCACCGGATCGCCCACGATGTCCATCGCTTCGGTGACGTCGTGGACCCGGAGCGCGATGCGCAGGTCGGTGTTGGTGCGGATGTCGTCGCTCACCACGCCGCCGGGTCGCTGCGTGGCGAGCACGAGGTGGAGCCCCAAGCTGCGCCCGCGCTGAGCGACACCGATGAGCGAACGGAGCACGTCGGGGTGCTCGAGGGCAAGTGCCGCGAACTCGTCGACCACCACGACGAGTCGCGGCACCACGGGCGCGCCGACCATCGCGCGCAGCGCGGGTAGGTCGGGCACACCGTGATCGCGGAGGAGCCGCTCACGCGCGGCGAGTTCGACACGGAGACTGCGCAGCACGCGCTCGGCCATGCCCGCGTCGAGGTCGGTCACCACGCCGGCGACATGCGGGAGGTCGGCGCAGCCGTCGAATGCGGAGCCGCCCTTGTAGTCGATCAAGACGAACGCAAGCTGTTCGGGGCCGGCGTTCACCGCGAGGCCGACGATCAGCGAACGGAGGAGTTCGCTCTTGCCCGATCCGGTGGTTCCGGCGATGAGCGTGTGTGGGCCGTCACGAACGAGATCGACGTCGACCACGCCATCGGGCCCGACGGCGATCGGGGCGCGCGGCGATGCGTCAGCACCGACGTTCTCCCAGCGATCGATGATGTCGTCGACCGTCGGCGCAATCGCAATGACGTCGTCGAACGACGCCTCGGTCGGACATCCACCTTCGACAGCGTCCTCCGGGTCTCGGAATGCTGCGAGCCGCTGTGCGTGGCGTGCGGCAGCAGGCCCGCTCAGGCCGGTGATGCTCGCCCGTGCCGGCGGTTGGTCGTCGTGCGTGTCGAGATCGACCCGTGCCGATCCATCCGACATGGTGGTGACGACCGTGGTGCAGCACGCCGGCGCTGCGACTGCATCGTGGTCCACGACGAGCAGCGCATCCGACGGTCGCGTCTGCAGGCGCCGACGAAGTGCACTCGATCGCTCGGCAGCCTCCGCGATTCGATCGGTGACGACCAGGGTGTGGTGGTCGGCTTGCGACGCATCAGCGGAGTGATGTGGAAGCGTCCACCACCACCGCTCGGCCGGATGGTCAGCCGGATGGACGTGCAGTTGCCAATCCGCCGGCCCGACGGCGACAGCGAGCTGGATCAGGAGCCCCCGGGCGAGGTCCGCCGCGTGTGGACCGATCACCGCCACCCGTGCGCCCGGACCGAGGTCGATCTCGACCGGGAGGTCGTCGAGCACCTCCGTCCGGGCGCCGTCGCTCGACGTCCACCGCATCGTCCCGCTGCCGACCGACACACGAAACGCATCGTCGTTCGCGCCGCGCCGCTGCCAGATCGATGGCGGGTCGGCATCGAGTGCTTGCACGGTGGAGGCGAGCGTGGTGGCTACGGCTCGGCGGTGGCGGGCGAAGGCCTGCCGCTCGGCGTCGAGCGCCTCGTCGTAGGACGACATCGCCGTGGCAAACGCAGCCATCGCTGCCGACCGCTCGCGCTGGCGCCGGCGGTGATCGACCATCCACATCGCGCCCGGCCCGACGAGTGCGACGAGGCCGAACAGCGCGAACACCGGCTGCCCGATCAACATCGCGAACGCCACCGACACCAGCGCGCCGGCCGCGGCCGGCACGAGCAACCCGGCCGCGTTGGACGCGTTCGGGGGCGCTGTCGGCTGCTCCGGTTGCGGAGGCAGTCGCGGCGGATCCCATCGCGGCACCGCCCGAGCGGCCCGCACCACGGTCCTTGGCTCGACCGTGATCGACGGATCCTCGACGGTCGCGTCGACGGCAGTTTCGGCCGCGGCGGACACCCGGTGATCGGCGGTGTGTTCGATGCGGAGGGCACTCGTGCCGAGCTTGATCTGGTCGCGGTCGTGACGGATCGGGTGGCGACCGGCGAGTTGGCGGATGTCGACGAGGCCGTGCGGCCAGAGCGAGAGTTCGACGTGGAAGGGCTCGAGCGCCGGATCGGCGCAGCGGATGTGGGCTTGCGGCGCGCGGCCCACGATCCATCGACCCGGCTCGAGCAGCATCGTCGCCCCGGCGTCGGGGCCCGCGACCCATTGGATCTCCCATGTCATGCCCAGGGGACGGGCGTCGCGACGTGTCGTTCGGAAGCAGTACGGCCGTCTGCGGATCGTCTTGACGATTTCTTGACGAATCTCGGCGGCGCGGTGAGACCATCGGTGAGACCCCCGGAGAGGGTCGGGGCGCACGGTCGGCCGATGAACGTCACCACCTTCTCCTCGCCCGTCCTTCGCCGCCTGCAGCACGAGTGGCTCCACTTGCGCACCGACCGCCGCTCGATCCGGGCGGCCCGCTCGTGGCAGTTGCGGATCGCCCCGTTCGACTCGCTCGACGAGGTGCTCGTCGCCGCCGGGTTCGGGCCCACCCGGCCCGGTGCACACGACGACGACGCAGTGCTGGGCGAGTTGGTGGCGATCGCACACGACGACGAGTTGGCCAGCCGCATCGTGCTGCAACGGATCCTGCCGGGGGTGGCGTCGATCGCTCGGCGTCGAGCTCGGTGCGCATCGCATCGAGCCGACCTCACCGACGATCTCGTCGCGGCCGCGTGGACCGTCATCCGCACCTACCCGATCGATCGGCGTCCCGATTACGTGGCCGCCAATCTGCTCCGCTCGATCGAGTACGAGGTGTTCCGCCGGTTCGAGCGTCGACTCACCACCTTCATCCCGGTACCGACCGACACCTTCGACGTGGCGGTCGACGTTGCGCCACCGCACGCGCTGGTCGAGTTGGCGGCCGTCGTCCGCGACGCCCATCGGGCAGGGATGGATGGCGACGATCTCGACCTCGTGCGGCGACTCGCCCGCGGCGAGAGCACCGTGGAGATCGCGGCGGCCCTCGGCCTCACCGATCGGGCGATCCGCTACCGCCGCGCCGCGGTCACCGGTCGGCTCGCGGCGCTCAGCCGCATCGCCTGATCAGCGGAACCGGCGAAGTCGGAGGCTGTTGCTCACCACGAACACGCTCGAGAACGCCATCGCAGCACTGGCCACCAGCGGCGACAGCCGACCGGTGGCGGCCACCGGGATCGCGGCCACGTTGTAGGCGAACGCCCAGACGAGGTTGGCCTTGATCGTGCCGAGCGTGCGCCGACTGAGGCGCACGGCGTCGGCCACGGCCGGCACGTCGGGCCGCATCAATGTGAGGTCGCTCGCCTCGATCGCCACGTCGGTGCCGGTGCCCATCGCGATGCCGAGATCAGACTGCGCGAGCGCTGCCGCATCGTTCACGCCATCGCCCACCATCGCCACCACGCGACCTTCGCTCTGCAGGTCGCGCACCACCTGCAGCTTGTCGGAGGGCAGCACGTCGGCGATCACATCGCCCGGGTCGATACCCACTGCAGCAGCGACTGCGTCGGCGGTGCCACGGTTGTCGCCGGTGAGCAGCATCGGTCGGAGCCCGAGCGCGCGTAGTTGGTCGATGCCAGCGCGACTCGTCGGCTTCACCGTGTCGGCGAGACCGATCGTGCCGAGCAGCTGCCCGTCCCGTTCCACTTCGATGACGGTGGTACCGGCGCCGTGACCCGTCGTGTCGGTGGCTCGTCGGACCACCACGTGCGCGCCCTCCACGGTGCCGTTTGCGCCGACGCCGGGTTCGTTGCGGAACTCGCTCACCGGCGGCAGGTCGATCGCCTGCGCTGCGGCGTGTGCCACCACGGCACGTGCGATGGGGTGCTCGCTGGCATGTTCGACCGCCGCGGCGATGCGGAGCGTGGTGACCGGATCGTCGGCCACGACGCCGACCACCTCCATCACACCCGTGGTGATCGTGCCGGTCTTGTCGAGCACCACCGTGTCGATCTGCCGCGTGCTCTCCAGTACCTCGGGCCCCTTGATGAGCACGCCCATCTGCGCGCCGCGCCCGGTGCCGACGAGCAGTGCCATCGGCGTGGCGAGGCCCAGCGCGCACGGACAGGCGATGATGAGCACCGCAACCGCAGGGCCGACGGCCCCACTGATGGCACCGGTTCGGGCGAGCCAGAAGCCGAGCACCGCCGCGGCGAATGCGATGACGACCGGCACGAACACGCTGGCCACCCGATCGGCGAGGCGTTGGACGGGCGCCTTCCCACTCTGCGCCTCCTCGACCAGCCGCGCCATCTGCGCCAGCGTGGTGTCGGCACCGACGCGGGTGGCTCGCACGACGAGTCGGCCGTCGACGTTGATGGTCGCACCGATCACGGCGTCACCGACGACGACGTCGCGTGGCGTGCTCTCACCTGTGACGAGCGATGTGTCGACGGCGGCCGCGCCCTCGACGACGACGCCGTCGGTGGCGATCCGCTCGCCGGGCCGGACGACGAATCGATCGCCGGCGTGCAACTCGGCGATCGGTGCCGAGCGCTCGACGCCATCGGCGGACAGGATGCGGACCTCGCTCGCGCCGCGCTCGAGTAAGGCACGCAGCGCACTCCCGGCCTGGCGCTTCGAGCGGGCCTCGAACCACTTTCCGGCGAGGATGAGCGCCACCGTGGTGGACGCAACCTCGAGGTAGAGGTGGTGCGCCGAATTGTCCGACATCGACATGGACATCGTCATGCCGCTGTCGCCCACCGACGTGAAGAACAGCACGTACGCGCTCCACAGGAACGACGCGAGCACACCGATCGACACCAGCGTGTCCATCGTCGCCTCGGCCTGGCGAAGGTTCTTCCATGCGGCGCGGTGGAACGGCCACGCCCCCCACGTCGCGACCGGCGCCGCAAGGGTGAACGCCAGCCACTGCCAGTTGCGGAACTGCAGCGCAGGGATCATCGACATCAGCAGGACCGGGCCGCCGAGCAACGCGGAGCCGATCAACCGCTGCAGCAGTGGGTCGGCCGCGTTGGCCGAGGGGACGTCAGCCGACGGAGTACCGGCCGGACGAGGTGGCGCGGCGCCGTAGCCGATCGACTCGACCGTCGCGATCAGGTCGTCCGTCGACACCGCGGATGCGTCGAACTCCACGTGCGCCTTCTCGGTGGCGTAGTTGACGGTGGCGGTCACGCCGGGCATCCGGTTGAGCTTCTTCTCGATGCGCGCCGCACAGGCCGCGCAGGTCATGCCGGTGACCTCGAGCTCGATCCGTTGGTCGAGCACGGTGGCGGTGTCGATCATGTCTGCACCACCGTGAACGGCACGGTGAGCACCGCGCCGTTGTGGGTCACCTGGAGAAGCAACCGGTACGTACCCGGTCCGGGCAGCGAGCCATCGAACCGGTAATCGCCGATGTCGTCGTTGCTCGGGTGCAGGTGCGTGTACTGGAGGTCACCCTGCCGGAACGCCACGAGGTGCGCCGACTGCCCGAGGTAGCTGTCGAGTCCGGTGGCGGCTGACCCGTCCTCCGCCGTGATCGTGAAACGCAGGCCGTCGCGCGTCACCATCAGACCCTCGGTTGTCACCATGTCGTTCGGCGGGGGCAGTGGTTCCGGGGTCGCATCGCCGGGCACGGTGATATCGGTGACGACCACCACGTTTCCCGATGCTCCGGTCGGCATGGAATCGGCGGTCACTCGCCACCGGCCCGGCTTCGACAGATCGACCGCAACGGTCCACGTGCCGTCGGGCGCCATGGTCGGGTGCACGTGTTGGAAGCCGGAGAGGTCGTCGCGGATCAGCGCGACGTGCATCGCGGCACCGTGGTGGACCATGAAGTCGGTGAGCGTCGACCGCTCGTCGGCGATGTGGAACGAGATCGATGACGACGTGTGATCGTCGAGGACGAGCGAGTAACCAGCCGAGACGACCGGGCCGTGGTGATGACCGGGGAGCCTCTCGCCCAGCGCGTAGCCGATGCCGAACAACCCCAGCAGGACCAGGCCGTAGCTGGCGAGCCGGTTGGCCACCGGGCGCATGACGTCAGACCGCGGCTTCGAAGCCGGCTTCGTCGATGGCGGCCACGATGGCGTCGCGGTCGAGACCGTCACCGTCGACCGACACGATCTTGGTGTCGAGATCGACCTCGACGAGTCGCACGCCCGACAGCTTGCCGATCTCCTGCTTCACGGCCGCCTCACAGTGGCCGCACGTCATCCCGCTCACGGTGAATGTCAGGGTGCTCATGTCGTCTCCTCGCCGTGCAGTGGCGTGTTCGACGGTACCCATCACCGTGTTCGATCGCAACGGATCAGCGGTGGTCACCGAACACAGGCGGGCGCTTGGCGAGGAACGCAGCGATGCCCTCCTGTGCGTCGTCGCTCAGCGCAGCATTCGCCATCACCTCGGCCGCGAACGCATACGCCTGTGGCTGGTCCATGCCCACCTGCGCGTAGAACCCAGCTTTGCCGAGTGCCTTCGAACTCGGGCTGCCGCGGGTCGCTCTGCCGATCAGGTCGGCGACCGCGGTGTCGAGCTCATCATCGGGAACGACCCGGTTGATCAATCCCCAGTCAGCCGCCGTGTGAGCATCGATCGGATCGCCGGTGAGCGCCATCTCGAGCGCCCGCTTCCGACCGACGTTGCGCGCCACGGCCACGAGCGGCGTGTGACAGAACAGCCCGCCCTTGCCGCCGGGGATCGCGAACGCTGCCGATGCCGCAGCGACCGCGAGATCACACGTGGCGACGAGCTGGCAACCGGCCGCGGTGGCGAGCGCGTGGACCCGGGCGATCACCGGCTGCGGGATCTGCTGGACGGTGTCCATCATCTCCGTGCACACCTCGAACAGGTGGCGCGCATCGTCGAGGGCGGCGCCCGCCATGTCGCCGAAGTTGTGCCCGGCCGAGAAGACGGGCCCGTTCGCAGCGAGCACGACACCGAGCGCATCACTCTCGCCCACCTCGCGGAGCACTGCGGTCAGCTCGATCATCACGTCGAGCGCAAGCGCGTTGCGCTTCTCCGGCCGGTCGAGCGTGATCGTGGTGATCGGACCGTCGTGCGAGACGAGGACGTGGTGCAGCTCCATGTGCGAACTGTGCCACTTTGCGGACGTCGAAAGGGACACGAAGGTGGTGCCCCCCCAGGGGCTCGAACCCTGAACCAACGGATTAAAAGTCCGCTGCTCTGCCAATTGAGCTAGGAGGGCCGCAACAACCGGGCCAGAGCGTACCGCCCGACCCGGTCACGGATGGCCGAGGAACAACGATGACGGGGCGCAGTCCGCGAACACGTGGTGACAACACGTCGCAACGTACGGACGTCCTGTCACGTCGTGTTGCTGGCGACGGCCCGATCGGGCGTGGGCGAGACAGCAACGCCTCACTCGTGGTCGAGACACTCACCCGCCCGAACGGGCGAGTGTGGGTGGCCACCGGCGGTGGGTCAGCCGCCGGGAATCGGTGGGGAGCCGGTGTCCTGGTCGGGCGGTGGGGTCTCGACCAACGGTGGCACGGTGACACTGGGCGGCGGGGCGATCGTCGGTTCCGTCGTCGGCACCGGCGGCGGTGCGACGTCCACCTCGGGTGCTGTGGCGGACGGGGCCGGGTCCGGCGACGCTGTCGGTGCGGTCGTCGGTGCGGTCGTCGGTGTGGTCGTCGGCGTCGGCGTCGGCGTCGGCGTCGGCGTCGGCGTCGGCGTCGGCGATGGTGTGGCTGCAGGAGCAACGGTCATCGCTGTCGGCGAGACGATCGGCGG
>JBMOFX010000075.1:0-11359 GCA_049318665.1 Ilumatobacteraceae bacterium
TGATGACCGGCTTCCCGTTCAACGTGCGCTGGCCGAAGGTGATCGGCGTGAAGCTCACCGGCAGCCTCAGCGGCTGGAGCTCCCCGAAGGACGTCATCCTCGAGGTGGCCCGGGTGCTCATCGTCGAGGGCGGCACCGGTGCCATCGTCGAGTACTTCGGCTCCGGCGCCGACAGCATCAGCGCCACCGGCAAGGCCACCATCTGCAACATGGGTGCCGAGATCGGCGCCACGTGCAGCGTGTTCCCCTACGACCACAACATGGCGCAGTACCTGAAGGCCACCGGCCGCGAGGCCATCGCCGATGCCGCCGACCACGTGGCCGAGCATCTCCGTCCCGACGACGGCGCCGTGTACGACCAGCTCATCGAGATCGACCTCGACCAGCTGAAGCCGCTCATCAACGGTCCGCACTCGCCCGACCGCGCCAACCGCGTCGGCGACGCCGTGGGCGCCGAAGCCGTGGCCAACGGCTGGCCGCTCGAGATCTCGTCGGCCCTCATCGGCAGCTGCACCAACAGCTCGTACGAAGACATCACCCGCGCCGCCAGCATCGCCCGCCAGGCCGCTGCCCGCGGGCTGAAGGTGAAGACCGAACTGTTGGTCACCCCGGGCTCCGAGCAGACCCGCGCCACCATCGAGCGCGACGGCCTCATCGCCGACCTCGAGGCGATCGGCGCCACGGTGCTGGCCAACGCGTGCGGCCCGTGCATCGGCCAGTGGGACCGTCCGGCCAGCGCGAACGGCGTGCCGAACACCATCGTCAACTCGTTCAACCGCAACTTCCCGAAGCGCAACGACGGCTCGGCCAACACGCTGAGCTTCGTCACGTCGCCCGACACGGTCGTGGCGCTCGCGCTGGCCGGCCGCCTGGACTTCGACCCGACGACCGACACGATCACGGCGCCCGACGGCTCCGACGTGACGTTGGAAGCTCCGGTCGGCGAGGTGCTGCCCGACAAGGGCTACGACCCCGGCCAGAACACGTTCACGGCCCCGCCGGTCGACGGCAGTGGTGTGTCGGTGGAGGTCTCCCCCACGAGCGATCGCCTGCAGCTGCTCGAGCCGTTCCCGGCCTGGGACGGCAAGGACTACCTCGGCCTGCCGGTGCTGATGAAGGCCAAGGGCAAGTGCACCACCGACCACATCTCGGCGGCCGGCAAGTGGCTCACCTACCGAGGGCACCTCGAGAACATCTCCGGCAACCTCTTCCTCGGCGCGGTCAATGCCTTCAACGATGCTGTCGGCGAAGGCAAGGACGTCCGCGACGGCAGCACCGACACCTACCCCAACCTCGCGAAGAAGTACGGCGAGGCGGGCATCCGCTGGGTGGCCATCGGCGACCGCAACTACGGCGAGGGCTCGTCACGCGAGCACGCTGCGATGGAGCCGCGCTTCCGTGGTGGCGTGGTCATCCTCGCTCGCTCGTTCGCACGCATCCACGAGACCAACTTGAAGAAGCAGGGCCTCGTGCCGCTCACGTTCGCCGACCCGGCCACCTACGACCTCATCGGCGAAGACGACCGCATCAACGTGCTCGACCTGCCGCCCCAACCCGGCACGAACGTGCGGTGCCAGATCGTGAAGCCCGACGGCACCCTCGTCGAGTTCGAAGGCGTGCACACGTTCAGCCCCGAGCAGGTCGAGTGGTTCCGCGCCGGTTCGGCGCTCAACGTCGTCCGCAAGAAGGTCGCCGAGGGCCAGGCCTGAACGCGATGGACCTCCGCGACACGTTGCGGTCGACCGGGGCCGTACGCGGCTTCACCACCGACCCCGTCGCCGACTCGGTGGTCGCTGCCGTGCTCGACGACGCCCGCTTCGCGCCGAGCGGTGGCAACCAGCAACCCTGGCGCGTGGCGGTCGTGCGGGACCACGCGATTCGCACGGGGATGGCCGACCTGATGCGACCCGTGTGGGAGGAGTACATGGGCGCGCAGGCGGCCGGCAAGCGGGCGTTCGCGTTCGGTCGGTCCACTGGCGATGCGCCCGTCGCCGTGCCGAACACGCTCATCGACGACATCACCTCGGTGCCGGTGGTGCTCGCGATCGCGGGCGATCTGCGACGCATCGCGATCATGGATGGCAACGCAGCCGGGCGCCCTCCGGTGGTGGGTGGCGCGAGCATCTACCCGTTCTGCTGGAGCATCCTGCTCGCCGCACGTGCACACGGCCTCGGCGGGGTGCTCACCACGTTCCTGTCGCGTGCTGAAGCCGGAGCGGCTCCGTTGCTCGGCCTTCCCGACGATCACGCGCTCGTCGCAACGATCTTCCTCGGGGTGCCGCAGCACCAGAACACCAAGCTCCGACGAAACCCCGTCTCGTCGTTCACCACGATCGACCGCTTCGATGGAGCACCTCTCGATGTCTGAGATCGCCATTCCCGAACCGAGCACCGTCGCCGACGAACGCACGACGCTCGTGCAGTTCCTCGACTTCTACCGCGCCGTCCTCGAGCGGAAGGTTGACGGCCTCGACGAAGCACAGGTGCGCATCACGGTCGCGGCCAGCAGCATCGACCTCCTCGGGCTGACGCGACACATGGCCGACGTCGAACGATGGTGGTTCCGTACGGTGTTCACGGGCGAGGTCGACCACGGTCGGTACGACGACCCCGACGACCGCGACGCCGACTGGCACCACCGACCGGATGACACGCTGTCGGACGCGCTGAGCCACTGGCACGAGGAGGTGGCACGCGCACGCGAGATCGTCGACGCGACGCCATCTCTCGACACGATCGGCGCGGTCCGAGAAGTCCCCCGAGGCGCCATCTCATTGCGATGGATCCTCGTGCACCTGATCGAGGAATACGCACGACACGTCGGCCACGCGGATCTCATCCGCGAGGCGATCGACGGCACCACCGGCGACTGAACGCCGAGGTGGGCGCAGCGGTCAGCTGGTCGGACCGGGACGTCGCTCGACGATGCCGGCCTTGGCCAGTTCGGCGGCCTTTTCGGTCGCCTCACGAGCTCGCTCGGCCAGACGACGCGCGGCCTTACCGATGCGATTGATCTGGCGAAGCAATGCCTCACGGGCGACTTCCGCCTCCGAGGTGAGACCCTGCAACGACTCGATCTTCCACCACTTCACCACGACGGGCTCGAGGATCTGGTCGTGGTGCTGCAGCAGGTTGTACAGACCGGCCTTCGCGATCGCATCGGCGTGCTGCTTGAACCCAGGGATACCGGTGCCCGGCATCTCGAACTCACGCACTTGCCGTTCGATCGCGGGCAGCACGGTCGACGGGTCGATCTCGAGCGCCGCAGAGGTGAGGTCGCGGTAGAAGAGGAAGTGGAAGTTCTCGTCGGCAGCCACCCGGCTGAGCATTTCGTAGCCAGCCACCCCGACTGGGTGCTCACCGAGGTGATCGACGAGCGCACGACCGGTATTGCGGTGCGCAATGCGTGTCGCCAACTCTTGCAGCGCGACGTAGACGAAGCCGTCGACTGGCGAGTCGGGATTGGGCACCAGCCCACCCGACATCTGCGACATTCGCCCGTCCTCGAGTGCGCGCGGATCGATCGCACGAGTGACGGTGAGGTAGTCGCGCATCGCGATGGAGTGGCGGGCCTCCTCGGCCGTCCAGCGGTGCGACCACTCGCGCCAGACGCCGTCATCGCCGAACATGCGGTCGATGGTCTGGAAGTAGTACGGCAGGTTGTCCTCGGTGAGGAGATTGACGAAGAGCGCACTGCGCACCGGATCGGGCAACGCCACCTCGTTCGGGTCCCACGGCTCACCGGGTACGAAATCGCGACCCAGGCTCCACGGCACGTACTCGTGCGGATACCACGGCTTGCACGTGTCGTAATGGCGCTCGGTCAACCGTTCGGCGACCGGGGTGAGCTCGTGCAACAGTTGGGCATCCTGCATGGCGGCAGTCTACCTACCGGTAGGTAGGGAGTGCCAGCACCTGCGACATCAGTCTCAGTCGGTGCCGGGGCGACGCTCGTGCTCGGGCGTCGCTGCCACGTGGCCGGGAGGATTCGCCAGCGCGATCTCCTCCTCCGTCGGGGTCCGCGCCTGACGACTCTCGGGCGGCAGCAACGCCATGATCGCCTTCATGATCCGCTTCGTGTCGGCGTCGGGGCTCTTGCCATTGATCACCACGGGTTCGCCGACACGCACGCGCACCAGTGGCGGATCGACGACGTTGAGGACGTTCGGGACCCTGGCACTGCGCGGCCACACCTTCTCGGTCCCCCACAGCCCGACCGGAATGACGGGAACACCTGACAGCGCAGCGAGTCGCGCCGCACCCCAGCGACCCTTGAGCTTCGGCTCGTAGAAGGCCGCACCGCGCGGGATCGTGCCCTGGGGCATCAACGCCACGAGGTCGCCGCTCGCGAGCGCAGCCGCGGCCGCCTGGAGCGGTTCGTCGGAACCCGTGCCGCGTTCGACGCGGATCCCGCCCATCGCCGAAGCGATCTGGCCGATGACCGGTGCGTCGAACACCTCCTTCTTCCCGAGGAAGCGAACGGTCCGATTCGTGCGAGCGATGGTGAGCGCCATCGCTGCAACGTCGAAGTAACTGCGGTGGTTGCCGACGATGATGGCGGGCCCATCGTGTGGGATGCGATCGATGCCCTCGATGTCGAACTTCGCATACGGGAAGAAGACCGGGTGCAGGAAGCTCAGCGCCAGTCGCTGGATCTCGAGGTTGACGACGGGAATGCGGGTCATGGGTGAACCTCCTGCGTCGGCGCCCTTGGCCGACAGGTCGAGCGTTGGCCACCGGCGAGCTGCTGCCATCAGCACCATCCGCGGATCCGGGTTGACCACGAACGGATTCCCGACGGCCGCGAGCAGCGGCGTGTCGTAGACGCTGTCGCTGTAGGCATAGCTCGCAGCGAGGTCGATGCCGTGGTGTGCAGCCCACTCCCGCACGGCGGCGAGCTTGCCCGTGCTCCACACGAAGTTGCCAGCGATGGTGCCGTCGTAGGTGCCGTCGGCGTTGACGCCGTAGCGAGTGGCGACCACGTCGTCGAGGCCGAGCAGATCGGCGAGCGGCTTCACCAAGTCGTACGGCGTGGTGGTGGCGAGCACGATCGGGCGACCGGCGGCACGATGCTCGGCGAACAGTGGTGCCGCGAGCGGTTGAACCAGTTCGTGCAAGCCCGTTGCAGCCTGAGCCGCCGCCGACTGGACCGCGTGGCGTGACTTGCCCTTTGCGAACGAGGCAGCCTGCCGTGTGAGCGCCATCGCCGGCAGCGTTTCACCGACGGTGTTGAACAGTCGATACAGCAGGCTTTCGCCAGGGATCGACCGCGACACCAGGCCTGCGCTGCGCATCGCGGCGGAGAACACTTCGCCCGACGCGCCAGCGAGCAGCGTGCGGTCGAGATCGAAAAACGCGGCGCCCTGGTCAGTGGTCATCAGGACGACACTGTAGAACTCGAAAACGGGAAAGGCCCCGCTTGGGGGAAGCGGGGCCTCTCAACCGAAACCCGGTGATCTGGGGGAACCACCTTCATGGGTTCTTGTCGAGCGGTTCGTGGGGGACGAACCGTTTCGATCAACATGTGAAAGTATGCACGTGAACAAGCGATCGTTCAAGGTGTAATTGCGGATATCAGGTATCGTTTTTCGAGATGGATCTCCGCCAGCTCACGACCCTGGTCGCAATCGCCGATCACGGCACCTTCTCCGCAGCCGCCCGAGCGCTCTACACCGTTCAGTCGAACGTCAGTGGGCACATCGCCCGACTCGAGAAGGAACTCGGTGTAACGCTGGTCGATCGCCAGCGCGGGGGGCTCACCGACGAGGGATTCGCCGTGGTCGAACGAGCGCGCCGGATCCTCCACGAACTCGACGACATCACCGCCGACATGTCGTCGCGAGGCGATCACGTCACCGGCGAGGCCCGATTCGGATCGATCGGCACCACGGCGCGGTGGCTGCTCCCCCAGCTCCTCACCCAGATGGAGCGCCTCCACCCCGGCGTGCACATCACCGTCCACGAGGGCAACACCACGGGCCTCGTGCCCCGAGTGGCCGGCGGATTACTCGACGCCGCGGTCGTCCATCTCCCGATCGACGAGCCCGACGTGTCGATCACCCCGTTGTTCGCGGAAGATCTCGTGCTGCTGGTGCACACCCGGCACCCGCTGTCGGGGGCCGACACCGTGCATCTGCCCGCACTGGCGCGCACCCCACTCCTGCTTCCCCCGACCGGGACGGCGCTGCGCCGGATCATCGATCGTGCGGCCACCTCGGTCGACACCACGCTCGTCGCGCAGGCGGAGATCGACGGGGTCCGACTGCTGACATCGCTGGCGTTCGAGGGCTATGGCGCAGCGATCGTGCCGGCCACCGCCATTCCACGCTGGTTGAAGGGCGAGTTCAAGCGCATCGCCGTGCCCGAGCTCCCCCGCCGCGTCGTCGGCTGGGCCCAGCGCAAGCGCCCCTCACCGAGCGCGCCCACCAAGGCGATGTTCGAGGTGTTGCGCGAGGTGGTGAGCCGCCAGGGTGAACGCCAGCCCGGCGTCCACGTCGGCGCCGACGCGTTCCCGTTCGGGAGCCAACGACCGGGCTGACCCGCACCGGTCGCCGGCCTCCTACAGTGACTCCATGTCGTCGCTCGCCCTTCGCTCCCGTGTCCCGGGGGCGGTTCGTGCGGAGATCCGCGACATCGACGGTCGTGCGGTCGTGTGGGTCGAGGTCGATCCAAGCGAACGCAAAGGTGCGCTGTCGTCCACTTCGTCGTCACAGATCGAAGCCGCTGCGCGGACCGCACTGCACGACCGCATGCCACTGGTGGCTGTGGTGCGCTCGAGCGGGGCCGACATCGGAGAGGGCTTCGCGGCACTACATGGTTGGGGACTCGCTGCTCGGGCTATCGCCGACTGCTCCGGCATCGTGCCGATCGTGATGGTGGTCGACGGCCCAGCCGTCAGCGGGCCGGCACTGCTGCTGGGTCTGGCCGACATCGTCGTGATGACCACTGGGTCGTACGCGTTCGTGAGCGGACCGACGATGGTGGCCGAGTTCACGGGCGTCACGATCGACAACGACGAACTCGGCGGGGCGGCTGCGCACCAGCGCTACACCGGCGCGGCGAGCCTCGTCGCCGACGATCTGCCCGGTGCGATCGCGACCGTCGCCCACGTGCTCTCGTACCTGCCGTCGCACAACGATCAAGAGCCACCACGGTGGGACACCGACGACAGCATCGACCGTGAAACGCCCGAGGCAGGGGCGGTGATCCCGCCGAACTCCACCGGCAGCTACGACGTGCGCGACGTGATCCGCGCGCTGGTCGACGACGGTGATCTGCTCGAGCTGAAGTCGCGCTGGGCAACCAACATCGTGACGGCGTTCGCCACCATCGGCGGGATGCCGGTGGGCGTCGTCGCCGACCAACCGATGTCGCTCGCCGGCACGCTCGACATCCCGGCGTCACAGAAGGCGGCTGGATTCGTGGCGTTCTGCGACGCGTTCAACCTGCCGCTCATCACCCTCGTCGACACCCCTGGCTTCTACCCCGGTAAAGATCTCGAGTGGCGCGGCATGATCCGCCACGGCGCACAACTGGTCTTCGCCTATGCGCGCGCCACCGTGCCGCGGATTGGTGTGATCCTCCGCAAGAGCTACGGCGGCGCCTACATCGTGATGGACTCGAAGAAGATGGGCAACGACCTGTGCCTCGCGTGGCCGTGGGCGGAACTTGCCGTGATGGGCGCCGGGCAGGCAGCCGCCATCCTGCAACGGCGAGCGACACCCGACGAACGTGCCGCGTTCGAGGCCGATTACGCCGAGCGTCTCCTCAACCCGTATGTCGCTGCCGAGCGCGGCTACGTCGACGCGGTGATCGAGCCTGCGGAGACACGGTCTGTCATCGGGCACGCGCTGCAGATGCTGTGCGACAAGCGCGAGATCATCGTGCCCCGAACGCACGACAACTCACCGCTCTAGATCGGTGCGAGGTCGAGCACGATGCGGGCACCACCCAGTGGGCTGGTGCTGATGTGCATGCGGCCACCATGCGCGATCGCAACCTGATTCGAGATCGCGAGGCCGAGCCCCGAGCCGTCGGCCGTCGATGTGTTGCGCTCGAACCGCTGGACGACGCGCTCGCGTTCGGCCGCCGGGATTCCCGGGCCTGCGTCGTCGACGGCGATCGAGCCGTTCTCGACGGTCACCACCACCTGGGGGTCGGCGCCGTCGAGCGCGCCATGAACGAGCGCGTTGCGGACGAGGTTGCTGACGGCCAGCTCGACGCCGTCACGCCAGGCACGAACCGGCGTCAAGCCCGGCGCAACACGAAGATCGATACGCGCCTCGGGATGGCGACTCAACTCCTCGGTGACCACACCGTCGGCCAGCTCGCCGAGCGAGACCTGCTCGAACCAGCGTTGGTCGGCGAACTCGGCGTCGGCAAGCCGGCGAACGGCGGTGAGCGACGACGCCATTCTGCGCACCTGGTCGCGGGCCAAGAGCACCGAGTCGTGCCTCATCGCGTCCGGGGCCGCTTCCGTCGCAGCGATGTCGAGGTTGGTGAGTGCACTCTGCAGCGGGGTACGGAGCTCGTGTGTCGCTCCGGCTGCGAACGCACGAGCGGCTTCCAGGGCCTCCGAACGCCGGCGCGTCTCCTCGGCCAAGCGCTGGAGGTTGCCGTCGAGCGCTTGTGCAACTTCGTCGACTTCACGCGCACCGTAGCCAGACGACATGTGCCACGTACGAGGATCATCATGGTCGAGTGCAGCTGCGTCATGACGGAGCTTGGAGAGCGGGCGAGTCGCGAACGAGCCGATCAGGTAGCCAACCAGGCCAGCCGCGATTGCCGACAGCAGGCCGAGGACCAGCGAACGCCGCCGCAAGCGCGCGGCCGAGCGCTCGGCGTCGCCGAGTGGCGCAGCGAGTTGGACGAGAGCCTTGTCGCCAGCGCCGGGAACGCCGGCCACCTCGACCGTGTAGAAGCGCCACGGATTGCCGACGATCGTCGCCGTCTCGAATCCCGGGCTGACGATCGGTGGCAGCTCGCCGTTCGGCAGCTGACCGAGCTCGATGATGCTCCCGTCGGCGTTGAGGATTCGAGTGCCCTCGACCGCTGCCTGCAACTCCGACTCGGAGAGCCGCTGCCCGACGGCGACGAGCAGGGGCGCGGTGGCCGCTCGACGTTCGAGCTGGGTGTCGACCCGGTCGAGCAACACGTTCGTGAATTGCTGCCGCACGATGGCTCCGGTGGCCAGCAGCGACAGTGACGCAGCGGCGAATGCAGCAAGGGCGGTTCGAGTGGCGAGACGCACGTCAGCGCACCCTCAACACGAAGCCGACCCCACGAACGGTTTGGATGAGTCCGCCGTGCCCTGCGGCTTGGAGCTTGCGACGGAGATATCCGACGAAGACGTCAACGACATTGGTGTCGACCTCGAAGTCGTAACCCCACACCAGTTCCAGCAGCCGAACGCGCGACATCACGATGCCGGCGTTGGCCATGAAGGCGTCGAGCAGATCGAACTCACGACGTGACAGTTCGAGGCGTTCGCCGTCGATCGACGCGATACGTCGGTCGCGATCGATCCACAGCGGGCCGATCGCCGTCGCGCTGCCGGTCGACGACGGAACGTGCGCGCGGCGTTGCAGCGCCTGCAGGCGGGCGACGAGCTCGTCCAACGCGAACGGCTTCACGAGGTAATCATCGGCTCCTGCCTGGAGCCCGGCGACGCGGTCGCTCACTTGATCGAGCGCCGACAAAATCAGGATCGGTGTGTCGATATCGAGGTCGCGGAGTCGCTTGCACAGGTCGATCCCCGACATGCCCGGCAGCCCGACATCGACCACCACCAGCGTGGGTCGTCGTCGGGCAATCTCGACCAACGCCGCCTCTGCGTCGGCGACGGCCCGAGCATCGAAGCCGTGAATCGAGAGTCCCCGTTGTACCGCCGAGCGCACTGCATCGTCGTCTTCGACGACCAGCACGCTCGACGGTACGACGGGATCTCCGGTACTACCCACAGGGTCAGTCTTGCGCCATGTCGGATTTGAGCGCTGCCAAGATCGCATCGATCTCGTCGAGCGTCTGCTCGATGCGATCGAGTTCGTCATCGGCGATCACGGTCGATTCGGTTGCGGGGGGCGCACCGATCGTCGTGGAGGCCGCCAATGTTGCGAGCGTGGCCGGAACTGTTGTGACCGGAACCGTCGTGACCGGAACCGTCGTGACCGGAACCGTCGTGACCGGGACGGTCGTGATGGCCGCAGTCGTGAGCGGAACGGTCGTGACGGCGACCGTCGTGACGGCATCAGCCACGGCAACGGTCGACCCGGGGACCGCAGTGACGGCGGCACTCGACGTGGAGCCGTCAGCGTTCCCACACGCGGTGACCGTCACGACCAGGGCCGCAGCCGCCATCGGGACGAGTCGCCGGAGACGCACCGAACTCACAGGCCCTTCGACGCGCACGTCGCGATGACCGTCTGGACGCCGTTGAGCCTGGCCTGCAGCGTGGCCAGCTGCTTGGTGCGGACGTCGATGCGCTGCTCGAGCAGCGTCACCATCTTCGGGCGGTTGTTGGCCTGTGCCTCGGCGAGCTTGGCCTGCAGGAAGGCCAGCGAGCCCTTCGTCGAGGGATCGCCCTGGATCGTGCTGATCGCCGTGTTCATGCGGGTCTCGATCTGTGTCGCCTTGGCGCACGCCTTCTCGAGTCGGGCCTGCTTGCCGGCGGCGGTGTTGCTGTCCTCGGCGTGTGCCGCGGGAGCGGCCAAGGCCAAGGTGCCGACGACAGCGGCGGCACCAGCGAAGCGGGTGAGGGTGGTGGTGAGTGAGCGGGTCATGGGATTCTCCTTGTGTCGTGTCGACAGCGGCGCTGCCGAACACGACCAACGATGCATCGGCACTTTGTGAGGCCTTTGTGAACCCCATGTGTCGTGCGTCACAGACCGGCGGAGGACTGTTCGCTGGCGCGCGAGGGATCGCCACTAGTCTCGGGCGCCGGGGAGCAAGCCCCGAACCTTCATACGTGTCGACCAAGGGAGCAACGTGCCCGACACCATCACCATTACCGACGATCGCACGGGCAAGACCGTGACGGTCCCGATCACCGACGGTGTCTTCCCGGCATCAGCCGTGCGCGAGCTCGATCCGTCGCTCTACATCTACGACCCCGCCTACATGCAGACGGCGGCATGTCGAAGTGCGATCACCTACCTCGACGGAGAAGCCGGCATCCTGCGCTACCGCGGCTACCCCATCGAGCAGCTCGCCGAGAAGAGCACCTACCTCGAGGTCGCGTACCTCCTGCTCAACGGTGAACTGCCGACCGCGCCCCAGCTCGAGCGGTGGAAGCACGACGTCACGCATCACACGTTCATCCACGAGAACATGCGCAAGCGGTTCGTCGACGGCTTCCATTACG
>JBMOFX010000076.1:0-11305 GCA_049318665.1 Ilumatobacteraceae bacterium
GCCGCAAGCCACACCGCACAATCAGGCGTGCAGTGACCCCAGTTGAACTTCATTGCAAACTCTTCGGGCGTGTACTGCGCATCGTGGATGAGCAGGTCGACATCGCGGACCAGATCGAGCACGCCGTCGCTCACCCGCAACGAGCCGTCGTAGGGCTGCTGATGATCGCTGATGTACGCGATGCTGCGCCCGCCGGCTTCGATGCGGAATCCGAGCGTCCTCCCGACATGCGGGACGACTCGTGTTCGGATACGGATGCCACCGATGTCGAAGTCGTCGTCGGCCACGTCGTGGAACCGGAACGTGCCGGGGAACTGCGACACCATGATCGGAAACAGGGGTGGCTTGATGCTCGCCTCCATCACCTCGGCGAGCGTGCGTCCGTCCTCTTGGGTAGGGGCGTAGACATCGAGGACCGAACCCGGCTTGAGCATCGGCGTGAAGAACGGCAGTCCCTGGATGTGGTCCCAGTGCAGATGGGTGAGCAGACACGTGCCTCGGAACGAACCGTCGTGCGGCTCGCCTTCACCGAAGTACCGCAAACCGGTGCCGAGGTCGAACAGCAACGGCGGCTCGCCGGGTACGCGAACCGACACGCACGACGTGTTGCCGCCGATGCGCCTCGTGTCTTCGCCATGGCAGGGCGTGGAACCCCGTACTCCATGAAACGTGACCGTGATGCCGATCGAACCCCCGATGGACACACCCTACGACCGCGGAGGTGACCTTGGAGGAGGGGCGGGGCCGTGACGTCGGTCGCAGCCCGGCCAGTCGGTCTGAGTACCGTTCGTCCATGACCGCAATCGAGCAGCGAACCATCACCGTCAACGGCGTCGACTTCGCCTACCTCGCAGCGGGTGACACCGGCCCGCTTGCACTGTGTCTGCACGGCTTCCCCGACACTGCGCACACATGGCGATACCTCCTGCCGCTGCTCGCCGACGCGGGGTACCGCGCGATCGCCCCGTTCCAGCGCGGGTATGCGCCCACCTCGGTACCAGTCGACGGCCGCTACCAGACCGGCGTGTTGTCGCTCGACGCGAACGAGTTCCATGAGGCACTCGGTGGCGGCGAGCCGGGCGTGATCGTCGGCCACGACTGGGGCGCGCCTGCCACGATCGGTGCCGCCGTCGCCGCGCCCGAGCGATGGAGCAAGGTCGTCACGATGGCGGTGCCACCCGGGCCCGCGTTGGCGCTCGCGTTCGTCACCAACCTGCAGCAGATCCAGCGCAGTTGGTACATGTTCTTTTTCCAGCACGCACTCGCCGACCTCGTCGTGCCGGCCAACGACCTCGCGTTCATCGACATGATCTGGGAACAGTGGTCGCCCGGCTACGACGGCACCGTCGACGTCGCCCACGTGAAGGACAGCCTGCGCGACCCAGCGCACCTCACCGCCGCACTTGGCTACTACCGGGCAACGCTCGGCGACGGCTACCAGGATCCCGCGTTGGCCAGCATCCAGGAGGGCACGAGTGGCGTCCCCACGCAGCCGACGCTGTACCTCCACGGTCGCAACGACGGGTGCATCGGGCTCGAGGTGGCGGAGAGCGCCCGCGGACTGGTGCCCTCCAACGTGACGATCGAGGTGATCGACGGCGCTGGTCACTTCTTGCAACTCGAACAGCCCGCCGCGGTGAACGAGCGCATCCTGGCGTTCCTGTCGTGAGCAAACCTTCGCTGCCGGACGGCCTCGTGGTGGTCGTGAAGGAGGAGTGCGAGACCTGCCGCATGGTCGCGCCGTTGCTCACGCAGTTCGAGTGCACCGTCTACACGCAGGACGACCCGTCGTTCCCGCCCGAGGTGTCGCCCATTCACGATGCCGATCTCGCGGTGAGCTGGCATCACGACATCGAGACCGTGCCCACCCTGCTGCGCGTGGTCGACGGCGTCGAAGTCGACCGCACCATTGGCTGGTCGCGTCTCGAGTGGCAGCGGATCACCGGCGTCGCACATCTCGGCGACGACCTGCCGGTGATGCGCCCCGGCTGCGGATCGATGAGCGTCGATCCGGACCTCGTCGATGCGCTCCGCTCGCGTCACGGCGGCGAGGTCCTCGTCTCACGCCGGATCGAGCTCGCCGATCTCGACGACGAGATGGAGGTGCTGTTCGACCGCGGCTTCACCGACGGTCTGCCCGTGGTGCCGCCCACCCCCGAGCGCGTGCTGCGCATGCTGCAGGGGACCGAACGCGCGCCACACGACGTCGTCGCCATCGTGCCACCCGATCTGGTGGAGGTGACCGTCGAGAAGATCGCGATCAACGCGGTGATGGCGGGCTGCCTCCCCGAGTACCTGCCCTGGGTGATCGCGGGAGTGGAGGCGATCTGCACCGACGCGTTCAACATCCACGGCGTGCTTGCCACCACGATGCCGGTCGGTCCGGTGATCGTGTGCAACGGCCCCGGCACTCGAGCGATCGGCATGAACGCGGCCGGCAACGCGCTCGGACAGGGCAACCGCGCCAACCTCACCATTGGGCGGGCGGTGCAACTCGTCGTGCGCAACGTGGGTGGCGGCCGACCCGGCGAGGTCGACCGTGCGACGCACGGCAACCCGGGCAAGGTGAGCTTCTGCTTCGCCGAACTCGAGGAGAGCTCGCCGTTCACCTCGCTCGCCGTGAGTCGCGGTGTCGACCCGGGTGTCGACGCAGTCACCGTGTTCGCGGGCGAAGGCCCCCGTTGCATCGTCGACCAACTCGCACGTGACCCAGACAGCCTCGCCAACACCTTCGCCGCATGTCTGCGAACGCTCCACCACCCGAAGCTCGTGCTCGGCTTCGACGTGATCCTCGTGATCGGGCCGGAACACGCGCGCGTGTTCGCCGAGGCGGGCTGGGATCGCGAGCGCCTGTTGGCGGAACTCCACGCACGCCTGCAGATCGCCGGCAGCGAACTCGTCCGCGGCGCGAACGGCATCACCGAGGGCATCCCCGAGCACCTGCGAGACGTCACCTTGCCCAAGTTCCGGCCGGACGGCATCCTCATCGTGCACGCTGGCGGCGGGGCCGGGCTCTTCTCCACCATGATCGGCGGCTGGGCCAACGGCGACATCGGCTCCAAGCCCGTCACCCACCTGGTCGGCAAGTAGGGTTCGGCGATGGCGAAGCTTCTGCTCGACCCCACCGGCGAACGCTCGGTCACCGAACGAACTCGGCTTGCCCGGCCCGCGTCGTTGTCGGGTCACGTGGTCGGCCTGCTCGACATCTCGAAGCCTCGCGGCAACGTGTTCCTCGACCGGCTCGAGGAGCGACTCGTCGAGTCGGGTGCGACCGTGAAGCGGTACGCCAAGCCCACGTTCACGAAACCCGCGCCGGTCGACCTCCGCCACGAGATCGCAACCCACTGCACGTTGGTGATCGAGGCCCTCGCCGATTGAGGCAGTTGTACGTCGTGCAGTGTGCACGACATCGTTGATCTGGAGCGGCGGGGCATTCCCGGCGTCTTCGTCGCGTCCGCCGAGTTCATCACGGCGGCCGTCGCGCAGAGCACGTCGCTTGGTTTCCCCACGGTCGCGCGGGTGTTCACGCCCCATCCGATTCAAGACCGCACCGACGATGAGATGCGCGCCTACGCCGACGCCGCCTACGCCGACATCGTCGCCGAACTCACCTCCCCCTGACCCGAGTCCCACACCGCCGACCGAGTCGGTGGCCGCCGACCGAGTCGCCAGTGCTCACCCGAGTGCCTCGGTGCACCCGTTGCGCGCTGAGACACTCGGTCAGGGCAGGTGAAGGACGCCACCCCGTTCGACGACGAGACCCTCTGCGATGAGCCCCGCCACCACGCTCGTCGCGACGGCACCTGATCGCGCGATCACGCGAGGGACGTCGTCGAGCGGTACGGGCGCGAGCGTCAACGCCTTCAGCAGCGAGCCACGCGCCTGGCGAAGACTCCCGTCAAAGCGAGCCTGCTTCGTACTCACGCCCGCAGAGCCGACCGCCGGATCAATCGAGCTGGCGTCACCGCGCCACGCGCACCGCCCTGCGATCGGGCACTCGTGGCAACCGGGCGACACTGGCCGACAGAGCACCGCACCGAGATCCATGAGCGCCTGGTTCCAGAGCCACGAGTCCCCCGACGGCTGTGCGTCATCCGCGAAGCGCTGCACCTCACGAGACGTGAGCGAACGTCCGACCACCCGTGCGTACACACGCGCAATGTTGGTGTCGACCACTGCTGCATCGACTTCGAACGCGAACGCAAGCACGGCACGCGCGGTGTACGGCCCAACGCCCGGCAATGCGAGCAGCCCCTCCAGCGTCGACGGGAACGAACCCAACTCCGTCACGGTGTGAGCAACAGCGTGGAGGTTGCGGGCGCGCCGCGGATAGCCGAGCCCCTGCCACAACCTCAGAACGTCACCGAGAGATGCCGCCGCGCACGAGGCGGGCGTCGGGAACGCCTCCATGAACGTGAACCACTTCGGGAGCACGCGGGGCACCTGCGTCTGCTGCAGCATCACCTCGCTCACGAGGATCGCCCACGGGTCGCGCGTGCGCCGCCAGGGCAGATCGCGCAGTCGCGGCTCGCCCCATGCGAGCACGTCGGCCGTGATGTCGGGTGCGGTCAGTCCCAGACCTGCACGCCGTCGTACGGGCGCTCACGACCCGGTGCGAAGTCGCGCTTCCACACCATCACCCGCCGGCGGAAGTAGCAGACCTCCTTGCCGTCCTGGTTGAAGCCCTTGCTCTCGACGAGCACCGTGCCGCGGTCGTTCTTGCTCTTCGATTCGGTCACTTCGAGTACGCGGGTCTCGGCATGGATCGTGTCGCCATGAAACGTCGGGAACTTGTGCTGGAGCGTCTCGACCTCGAGGTTCGCGATCGCCGCGCCACTCACGTCGGGCACGCTCATGCCGAGCACGAGCGAGTAGACGAGGTTGCCCACCACGACGTTGCGGCCCTGCACGCTCCGCTCGGCGAACCAATCGTTGGTGTGCAACGGATGATGGTTCATCGTGATCATGCAGAACAGGTGGTCGTCGTACTCGGTGATCGTCTTGCCGGGCCAGTGGCGATACACGTCACCGACGACGAAGTCCTCGAGGTGTCGGCCGAAAGGGCGCTCGTGAGCAGTCATGAGCGCTGACGTTAGCGGTCATCGTTCGGAGCGGCCTTGTCGTCGAACTCACCCGGCTCGTGCGTTGGCCGATGAGCGAATCGCACCGAGAAATCGAGCGCGTTCTCCGGGTTGTTCGCCTCATCCGCAGCGATGGCGCGCAGCGGACGCAAGCGATCGCGCCGTCCGATGCTCCACGGCCCGACGCGGAGCGAGGCGTACAGCAATCCCCCGAGGATGATCGGCAGGAAATACTGCGCCAGACGCCACGTGGCGACGCTCAGCACCGCGATGTTTGCTGGCACACCGAAGCCAATGAGCGCAGACGACAGCGTGACGTCGACGACCAAGAGGCCACCCGGGGTGATCGGAATGACCGCGAGGACGTTGGCCAGACTGAACGCAATGAGCAGCGCGTCGATGTCGGTCGTATGCCCGAACGCCTTGATGAACACCCAGAGGGCAGCGGCATCGAGCAACCAGTTTGCGGCAGCCCACCCCACCACGCGCAGCAGCAGCGCACGGTCACGGGCGAGCTCCTCGAGTCGGGTGGCCATGTGCCTCGTACCAGCCGCGGCACGGTTCTCGTCGAGGCGAAGCTTGCGTGCGACCCAGCGGAGCACCCGCTCCGCTCGCCCTTGGCCGTCGAGCAGGCCGAGCACGAGGAACCCTGCGAACGCCATGATGATCACCCCGGCGACGGCTGCGGTGGCGTAGCCGCTGTTGACGCCGCGGATCGGGATCGAGATCACCAGCGACACCCAGAAGATCAGGTTGAGCACGACCGCCGACCCGAGCCCTGCGGTGGCCAACGCGAAGCCGGCATCGGGCCCGGGGACGGTCGACAGCGTCATGAGCCGGTACCCGAGCGCCGACCCCGCGGCGCTTCCCCCGGGCACGATGCTCGACAGCGCCTTCGTGCTCATCTGGATCCGGAACAGGCGCCACGAGGTGACGACGCGACCTGCCGGTCCGAGTGCAGCTCGGGTGAGCAGCGAGTAGGCGTAGAGCGCCATGAGCTCGAGGCCGAACCCCAGCAGCACCAGCAGTGGGTTCAGTTCGGTGAGCCTGCCAGCAGCGGTGAGGGCTTGTGGCAGGAACTTGACGACGGCCACGTAGCCCAACGCAACGAACGCAAGGAGCCGCAGGGTGAGACGGAATTTCGCGAACCGACGCGGCCGCGGCGGGCCGCCGGTGTCGTCAACAGAGACCTTGGGGAGCTCACCCGTGGCGTCGTTGCGGTAGAACTCCACCCCTCTTTGTTAGCCGATGGAGATCAGGCTCGCTTGACTCTCTCGTTCAGAAGGCCTGAATGACCGCCGTGAGCTCGTCGCGTAGCGCCTGACGAGTCTCCACGGGTGACTTTCCGAGGTGGACGACAACGAGGTCGCGATCGGGAACCACGATCGTGTACTGACCTTCGTAGCCGTGACACGCGAGCGAGCCGGGGAACTCCGGCCACAGCCACCACTGTCGCCCGTACCCGAACTGGCCTTCGTCGTCGAACGCTGCCTGCGTGCGGGCGACGTCACGCCAACCTTCCGGGAGGATGCGGACATCACCGACCATCCCGTCGTCGAGGTAGAGCTGACCGAAACGGGCGAAGTCTCGGGCCGTTGCGAAGACGTACGACGAGCCGATGAAGGTGCCCGCGTCGTCGAACTTCGGGATTGCGCTGGTCATGCCGATCGGGCCGAACAGGCGGTCGTGGAGGAACGACTCCATCGCGCGGCCACCGCCGACGGCCTCCCCCACGATGCGGGCGATGATGTTGGTCGTGCCGCTCGAGTAGTTCCACACCGATCCGGGCTCGTGGATCAGCGGGAGTGACGCCGCGTAGCCAGCCACGTCGGCCTGACCTGCGCCGTAGAGCATCTCCAAGCAGTGACTCACGGCGTCATCCACGTAGTCCTCGACGAACAACAGGCCGGATCGCATCTCGAGGAGGTGCAGCAGCGTGATCGATTCCTTCTCGGTGCCCCGCCACTCGGGGACCGGCGCCGGCGCCTCGATGTCGAGCAACCCATCGCCGACGGCAAGCCCGACCGCGGCCTGCGTGATGCTCTTCGCCATGCTCCACGAGATCAGCGTCGTGTCGGCGTCGACCGCACCACCGGGTCCGAACGGGGTGTCGGGTTGCGTTCCGTACTGCTCGTGCACGACCTCGCCAGCGTGCTGCACCACCAAGGCGAGCGACAGGCCGTGCGGCGCGCCGGGAGCGAACAATCGATCGGTCGCGGCCACCACCGCGTCGGGTGCCTGAGTCATGGGCGCACGGTACACGGGCCAGACTGGCGCCCATGGACGTCGCCTCTGCCCTCGGCACCTACCTCGACGTGGTCGATTCGTGCGCTCCCGGTCTGGTGGAAGGTCTGTACGTCGTCGGCTCGTACGCCCTCGACGACTGGCACGAGGGCCGGAGCGACATCGACATCGTGGCCGTGACGGCCGAGCCGGCGACCGACGATGATGCAGCGATGTTGCGCACCGCGCATGCCGTGCTCGCCGAGCAGCAACCACACCCTGCGATCGATGGTCCGTACGTGGCGTGGGGCGACCTCATCACGCCGCCGATGAGCCTGCACCGCCCGTGGAGTCTCGACGGCGTCTTGCACCACGACGGCGACTGCTTCGAACTCAACCCCGTCACCTGGTTCGTGCTGGCACGCCATGGCGTGACGGTGCGCGGCCCGTCGGTCGACCGGTTGGGCGTGTATCTCGAGGTCGATGGCCGCACCCGCTTCGTGGTCGACAACCTCCTCGCGTACTGGCGGCCGCTTGCACTCGACGTCCGGCAGTCGTGCACGATCAACCCCGACGCCGAGTTCAGCGCCGACAGCTTCGAGTGGTGTGCGCTCGGCGCCTTGCGGCTCCACTTCACGGCGTTCCAGGGTGGCGTCGTCTCGAAGGGCGACGCCGCGCGTTACGGGCTGGAGGTGTGCGACCCGCACCTCCACCCGGTGCTGCAGTTGGCGCTCGATGTGCGCGAAGGGCGATCGGCAGCAGCCGGCTTCGGCGCCGACACGATGCTCGGTGCGGCGGAAATCATCGCCTGGTGCGCCGACGCCGCGGAGCGGGCGCTGCTGGGCTGAGCGGGGTTACGCGGTCGGAGCGGGCCAGCCGGGTGCCGGGTCGTCGACTCGGATGATCGGCACCGACCCGGTGTCTCGGTCGCGGTCGATCCACTTGCTCCCCGTCACCGGTGCTGGGGCGAGCGCGAGAGCCAGGGCCTCACGAACCGTGTGCGCCCGCTGCGCCAGCATCCGATGCGAATTCCGCACGAAGCCGGATGTGACCGCGTGATCCATCCAGTCGAACAGCGACGACCAGTACTGCTCGACGTCGAGCAGCACCACCGGTTTGCGCACGATGTCGAGCTGATTCCACGTGAGGAGCTCGATCAGCTCCTCCACCGTGCCGAAGCCACCTGGCAGTGCGATGAATCCGCCGGCGAGCATCTCGAACCGGGCCTTACGCTCGTGCATGTCGGCGACCACCTCGAGCGACGTGAGTCCCGTGTGCGCAACCTCGGCCGACACGAGTTGCTGCGTGATCACACCGATCACCTCGCCACCTGCCGCGAGCGCCGCGTCGGCGAGCGCACCCATCAAGCCGACGTGCCCGCCCCCGTAGACCAACCCGATACCCCTGCGTGCGATCGCCTCACCCAGCGATTCGGCCGCGTGGATGAACGCGGGGTTCGTGCCGACGTTGGACGCGCAGTAGACGCAGATCCGGGTCGGCGCCGGGGACTCGGGCGCTTGCGGCATGACCCGGTGAGTGTGTCAGGCGGTTGTGACGCGTGCAACGGCATTGCCCCGACCACGGCTGGGCCTGGTGACCGGTCGGCTCACTACAGTTCCACGACGTGACCGCTCCCGACATCCATGCAGCCGCCGACGTGATCGAACTCGCCCAGAGCGTGGTCGGCAAGGCGATTCGCCACCTCGCTGCCAATGGCGGACCCGACAAGAACCAGACGCTGGCTTACGACCTCGCCCACGCATCGGCCCAGGTGGAGACCGCTCGGTCGCTGCTCGACTACGGCGGCAAGGGTGAGGTCGAAGCCAAGATCACCTGCGCGTTCACGGCCGACATGGCCCACGACCTGGTCACCCGACTGTTGGGTCGCGAGCGACTGTGGGGGCTCGACGCCGATCCGATGAGCAAGGCGCACGAGTTCATGGTCGCCTACCGCGATCCGTCGTTCGTGGCCTCGCTCGCTGCCACCGCCGGCCCACGACACCTCGACAGTGATTTCGAGCTGGTCCAAGACACGTTCCGCGCGTTCGCTGATCGCGAGATCGCTCCCCGCGCCGAGCACGTCCACCGCTACAACGAAGACGTCCCCGAAGACCTCATCCAGGGCCTGGCCGACATGGGCGCGTTCGGCCTCAGCGTGCCCGCCGAGTACGGCGGCTACAGCGAGGGTGGCGACGGCGAGTACATCGGCATGGTGGTTGCCACCGAGGAGTTGAGCCGCGGTTCACTCGGTATCGGCGGCTCGCTCATCACGCGTCCGGAGATCCTCACCCGTGCGCTCGTGAAGGGCGGCACCGAGGCACAGAAGCAAGAGTGGCTTCCCAAGCTCGCGACGGCCGAGGTGATGGCAGCAGTCGCCGTCACCGAACCCGACTACGGCAGCGACGTGGCCGGCCTGAAAGTGACGGCCACCCCGGCAGCCGGCCCGAACGGCGAGGACGGCTATGTCATCAACGGCGTGAAGACATGGTGCACCTTCGGCGCTCGTGCCGACGTGCTGATGCTGCTCGCCCGCACCGATCCCGATCGCACCAAGACCCACCGCGGCCTCAGCCTGTTCATCGTGCCCAAGCCGCGCGGCGAGGCCCACGGCTTCCAGTTCACGCAGCCCGCGATCGAGGGCGGCACGGTCGGCAAGATGGAGGGTCGCCCGATCGACACCCTCGGCTACCGCGGCATGCACAGCTACGAAATCGCGCTCGACGCATGGTGGGTGCCCGCCGACAACCTCATCGGCGGTCCCGATGGTCTCGGCAAGGGCTTCTACTACCAAATGGAGGGGTTCGAGAACGGACGACTCCAAACCGCCGCCCGCGCCGTCGGTCTGATGCAAGCCGCGTATGAGGCGGCGCTCGACTACGCCAACAACCGCACCGTGTTCGGTTCGTCGATCATCGACTACGAGCTCACGCAGGTGAAGCTCGGCCGGATGGCCGTCCTCGTCCAGGCGGGTCGCCAGTTCAGCTACTCGGTCGCACGTCTCATGGCGAAGGGCGAGGGTGCGATGGAGGCCAGCATGGTGAAGGCCTACGTCTGCAAGGCGGCTGAATGGGTCGCTCGCGAAGCGATGCAGATCCACGGTGGCTATGGCTACGCCGAGGAGTACCCGGTGAGCCGCCTCTACGTCGATGCTCGCGTGCTCAGCATCTTCGAAGGCGCCGACGAGACGCTGTGCCTGAAGGTCATCGCTCGTCGTCTGTGCGATACCGCCAACTGAGGTTGCCGGTCGCCAGTCGTCACACGTCGGGCGTCTGATCAGTTGATGCGGTCGACGAGTCGATGGATCGACACCGCGTAGTCGCCACCCGAGTACGGTGCACCCTCCCACGTGGCGAACCGGTCGACCAGGGTGAGATCGCACGCTGTGCACAGCGTGTCGTAGTCGACGAGCGTGAGCCCCCCGTTGTCGACGAGCGAAAATCCGGCCACCACGAGCCCGTTCGGTTCGAGGTGCTGCACCGCAGTACGCACCACGGCACGCCGCTGGTGCGGATGGCAGAAGATCATCACGTTGCCCGGCATGGCCACCACGCCGTAGCGGCGAGACAACTGCATCGTTGCCAGATCGTCGTGATGCCAGGTGACATGCGGAGCGTTACGACGGGCGTACGCCAACAGGTCGGGGTCGAGGTCGACGCCGTCGACATCGACCCCGCGACGCGCCAACTCGATGGCCACACGACCCATCCCGCATCCGGCGTCGAGCACCGGAGCGACACCCAGCGCCTCGATCAAGTCGGCTTCACCGTGCGAGGGTTGGCCCGACTCCTCCAGCCGCACCCAGCGCTGGTCGTACTCGTCGAGGTCGACCCGCGCGCGCCAGTCGGCCCACCGCTCGCTCACGACGCGCGGATCGAACGCTGCGATCGTGTGCGGCGAGAGCGGTCGCTCGGCGGTACTCACAGCAGGTCTCCCAACGAGGTGATGCGCTCGAAGTCGGCGTCCGGATGGTCGTCGTGCGGGTCGAGCAGGATGGGGTGCAG
>JBMOFX010000077.1:0-11258 GCA_049318665.1 Ilumatobacteraceae bacterium
CCGGCCGTGAGCGCAGCGTGCGCCTGGGGCACGTTGCGGGCCTGCGCCAGCAGCAGCGCCATCGTGTGTTCGGCCGCCGACACGATGTTGCTCTGCGGCGCGTTGACCACCATCACCCCACGGCGGGTGGCGGCGTCGACATCGACGTTGTCGAGTCCGATGCCGGCGCGGCCGACGACCACGAGATCGGCGCCCGCCTCGAGCACCTCGGCCGTCACCTGCGTGGCCGATCGGATGATGAGCGCGTGCGCACCGACCACGTTGGTGAGGAGTTGTGAGAGATCGAGTTGGACGTCGACGTCGTGGCCGGCCGACCGAAGTCGATCGAGACCGCCGTCGGCGATCGCTTCGGTGACGAGGATGCGTGCCATCGGGCTCATCGTTACCAGCGATGGTCCGGCGGCCCAACGCCCTGAACAAATCGTTCACCTGCGCGACGCCCATCCTGCCCGACTACTCTCGCCCGCATGTCGTTTCCCTTCCTCTCCTCCGACTGGATGGACGCCGCGCGCGCCATTCGCGAGAAGTACGCCGATCAGGCCACCCAGATCACCACGGTGATCCGGATGAACCAGGTGATCACCGACGTGCCAGACGACGTCCACGGCGAGTCGACGATCCGCAGTTACCTCGACACGTCATCCGGCAGCGCCGAGCTCGAGCTCGGTGAGTTGGAGACGGCCGACCTCACGATCACCACCGACTACGCCACGGCGCGAGCGCTGTTCGTCGAGCAAGACCAGGCGGCCGGCATGCAGGCCTTCATGGCCGGCAAGATCAAGGTCCAGGGCGACATGATGAAGATGATGCAGATGCAGACTGCGATGCCGCAGGACGACATCGCGAAGGTGATCGCTCAGGAGATCAAGGACATCACGTCCTGAGGTGACCTCGTGGCGTCGAGCGCACTTGCGACGCCGCGATGACGCCGAGGGTCGCCACCGCGGCCGCCACCCAGAACGCGTGCTGATACGGGGCGAGGTTCCCTTCGCCGCCGTCGATGCTGACCGTGGTGAGCACCACCGTGCCGACGACCGCGCCGAGTTGCACCATGAGTTGCTGCATCGCTCCGGCCACGCCGAGCGCACTCTCGTCGACGGCGTTGGCCGTGAGCGACGTCATCGCGGGCGACGCAATGCCGAGCCCCACCCCCGACATCGCGAGTGCGATCACGATGAACCACAGCGGCGTTGACAACCCGACCAGCGACCAGCACACCATCGACACCACCACGGCCACCCCACCTGCGACACCCGCGATGCGCTCGCCGATCTTGATGGTCACGAAGCCAGCGATCGGGGCGATGATCGAGAAGCTGAGCGGGCGTGCAATCACGAGGAACCCGGTCGTCGATTCGCTGAGGCCCAGACCCTTCACCAACACCTGGGGCGCAAGGATGAACCCGCCCATGTAGGCGAAGTTCGCGAGCGCTTGGCTCATCACCGGGTACGCAACGTTGCGGGTCCGGAACCACGCCAGCACGACGAGCGGATCGGCGACGCGGCGTTCGACCTGTACGAACGCAACGAGGCTGATCACACCGAGCACCGCCATCGAGATCGTCGACGGCGAGTCCCACCCCCACTTCGGTCCCTGACTGACCGCTCCGAGGATCAACACAGCACCGATGCCGAGCGTCACGGACCCTGCGATGTCGAACCGCACATTCTCGCGACGGTCGGTGTCGGGCAGCAGCCAGATCGCCACTGCGACCCCGATGAAGCTCAGCGGTGCCTGGATGATGAAGATCGCCCGCCATCCGATCGCCTCGACGAGCGGTCCGCCAGCGACGACGCCGATCACGGGTGCCGCTGCCGTGACGAAGCTCCAGTAACCGAGCGGCTTCACCCGGAGCTCGGGCTCGAACATCCGGTTGATGTAGGCCATTGCTGAGGGCCCGCACGCCGAACCGGCGGACGCGGAGAGGATGCGGAACGTGATCATCGTCGCCGCGCTCCATGCCACCGCGGTGAGGATCGCGAAGAAGCCGGCGCCGAGCAGACCGAGCACGAAGACACGCTTGTGACCCCAGAGGTCACCCGCCTTGCCGAAGGCGGGACCGACCACGCCGAAGGCGAGCATGGGTCCGGTAATCGCCCAGTTGAGCGTGCTGACCGACGAGTCGAGATCGTCGGCGATCCGCGGCAACGACACCACGAGGATCGTGATGGTGAAGCTCACCGTGAACAGACCGCTCAGGACGACCAGGAGCACCGCCCACCGCCGGTCGATGCCGACCCGCGCGGCAAGCCGTCGTCGAAGCAGCGTTGGCCAAGGAATGACGCCAAACTCGTCGACACCGGCCGAGTCGAACGTCGGCGTGCCGTCGCTCCGCTCGTGCATGTCCTCGCCCGGGGTGCGGCGAGACACGGTCACCTCAGGTCGGTCGACGCAGCGGTGCCAGCGCGTCGGCGAGTTCGTTGACCGACCACTTTGCGTCGCGGTCGACCTGCTGGCCGCGTGCCCAGCTCTCGATCAAGGTGACGTTGCCGCCCGACACGAGGAACGTCTCGCCGGTGAACACGCAGTCGGCCGATGCGAGATAGGCGACGAGCGGCGAGATGTTGGCAGGGTCCCATTGATCGAACGCGCCATCCTTCGGCGACATGATGTCTTCGAGACCCGGCGTCGCCAGCGTGAGGCGGGTACGAGCGCCCGGAGCGATCGTGTTGCTGCGCACGTTGTAGCGAGCGAGTTCCTTCGCGATGATTTGGCTGAACGTTGCGATGCCGGTCTTCGCTGCGCCGTAGTTGGCCTGACCGGGGTTGGCGAACAGCCCCGACGTCGACGACGTGTGCACGATGTTTCGAGGCTTGCTGACGCCGGCCTTGTGCTGCTCACGCCAGTACGCGGCAGCCCAACGAGAGGGGGCGAAGTGGCCCTTGAGGTGCACCGCGATGACGGCGTCCCATTCCTCCTCGGTCATGTTGACCAGCACCCGATCGCGCAGGATGCCCGCGTTGTTGACCAGGATGTCGAGGTCGCCGAACGCCTCGACCGCGGCGTTGATCAGGCGCTGCGCGCCCTCCCAGTCGGCGACGTCATCGCCGTTGACGACCGCCTCGCCGCCGAGCGCACGGATCTCCTCGACCACCTGCTGCGCGGGAGAGATATCGGCACCCGTGCCGTCGTTCGTCGCCCCCAGGTCGTTCACCACGACCTTCGCACCTTCGGCTGCGAACAGCAGCGCATGCTCGCGTCCGATGCCGCGCCCTGCGCCGGTGATGATCGCCACCCGGCCATCGAGTGCACCCATGTCGGACCCCTGTCTCTCGCCTCGCACACCAGGTCGGGTGCGTGGAGGGCACGCTAGCCAGCGGGCGTGCCGAAGGTCAGATCGATCGCGGAGCCGCGAGGCACCGGCTCGCCGGCGACCACTTCCACGCCACTCGCACTCGCTTGCACGAGTGGGGTGGTGGGATCGCCGGTCACGGTGCCGACCACGAAGCCAGCAGCTTGCAGCGCGGCGGTGGCCTGGGTGAGGTTCAACCCGGCCAGCGACGGGACCGGGACGAGGTCACGCCCCTTCGAGACGACCAACGTGACTGTCGAGCCCCGAGGCAGTGCTGTGCCCGGAGCAGGATCTTGCGACGAGACCGAACCCTGTGGCGTGTCGGAGAACTCATCGGGACCCTGCGCCAGGACGAGACCGAGGTCGGCGAGCGCTGTCGTCGCGTCGGCAAGGGTCTGGCCGCGAAGGTCGGGCAACGTTCGCGGCGCCGGGCCAGTGGACACGACGGCAGAGACGATGGTGCCAGGCAGGACCGTGCCCCCGGCGACCAACGACGGCTGACTCGGAACGGACCACGAGATGATCGTGCCCTCGGGGATGGACTCGTCGGCGACCTTTTGGTCTGCTTGGAGCACGAGCCCGAGCGCACTCAGTGCCGCATCGGCGGCGGGCACCGTCATCCCCGTGATGTCGGGCAGCACCTGCGGCGCGGGCCCCTTGCTGATCACCAGGGTGAAGGTCTTCCCTTCTTGCAGGAGCGTGCCTGCTTTCGGGTCGGTGCGGATGACGTAGCCGGCGAGCACCAGGTCGTCGAACACCTCACTCTTGTCGATGTTCCAACCGAACGTGCTGACCAGGTTGAGTGCCTCACCCGTCTCCAGCCCCGTGAGCTCGGGCACCGGGTGCGAGGCCGGACGAGAGATGAACCAACCCGTGATGCCAACGGCGAGCAACCCCACGATGCCCGCGATGGCGACCAGCACCCAGCGTCGCGAGCGCGGTTGCCGATTCGTCGGAGTCTCGACGTGGCTGTCGACGGCAGCCGGTTCGTTGTCGGCGGCGGCGGCGGCCAAGAGGTCGGGCTCGACCGGAGGCACAGGGTTGGCGAACGTCGGCGATGCGTCGACCGGCACGGCCGGAGGTGGCGGCAGGAGCGCTGGCGCGGCGGCGACAGCCGCGACGGCGGCACCTGCGACGCCGGCGACAGCAGCGGTGTCGGTGTCGGCGAGGTCGACGACCGGCTCCTCAGCGAAGAGACCGGTTCCGAGCACGTCGATCGGCTCAGGGCGTGGCAACTTCTCGGCCACTTGCACGAGCGCCATGCCGAGTTGGGCCGCCGTGTAGCGCTCGGACGGATCAGGCCGGGCCGCTCGCTCGAGCACCGCCGCCAGCGGTCCGAGATCGGCGGAGACCGGGAGGAGCTTGTCGACCCGATTGGCGAGTGTTGCCACGGTCGAGTCGGCCACGAAGGGGAGCTGACCGGTCACGGCTTCGACGAGGCACAGGCTGAGCGCGTACACGTCACTGGCTGTCGTGGGAACGCCACCGCTTGCCTGTTCGGGAGACGCGTACTTCGCGCGATCGAGGATCAGTCCGCCGGGCTGGTTCCACTGCGCACCGGCAACGAGACCACCCAACCCGAGATCGGTGAGGCGAAGCCGACGATCGGCCCCGAACACCAACGTCGTCGGGCGAACGTCGCCGTGGACCAGACCGTTTCGGTGCGCAGTGTCGAGGGCGCGACACGCATCGATACCGACGACGACGGCTTGGGACGGGGTGAGTATCCGACCGCGGTCGCGGAGGTCGCGGAGGCTGCCGCCCGTGAGATGCTCGGTGGCGACGTACTGGACGGGCTCGCCATTCCATCGCGCCGCGCCGTGGTCGACGACGGCAGCGAGATTGGGGTGCTCGATGGACTGCACCCGACCCATCGTCTCGGTGAACCGAGTCGCAAATCCGTCGAGCCCGACGATGTCGCTGTTCACCACTTTCAGGGCGAGCGTCCGGCCATCGGTACTGTCGACCACCTCGAACACGCCGACATCGACACCGGAGCCACGACGGCCGACCAGCCGATAGCGAGCCGCGAACAACGGGCTCGGGGGCTCGATCGGGGGCGGGGACGGGGATGTGCCGAGGTCCGTCATGACACCCCGACGCTACCCGTCGGGCCAGCCTCGACAGCGGCATGTGACACGTTGACCTGCATGCCAGCGCGGTGGAACCGGGTGGTGGACGAGCAAGAATGTCGACGTGGTGGTCGATGACGCGATGAGCGAGATCAGCGAGACGAGCGAGGCCGGCGATCCAGCCCCCACGTCGCGCACGCGGCGCAAGGTTGACGTGAAGTTGTTGCTGGCGAGCCTCGGGATCGCGGCGGGCCTCGTGCTCGTCGTCCTCGGCGTGATGTCATCGGTGACCGGACGCGAGCAGCAGGGGCTGCCCGACGAAATCGAATCGATCGATCCGATCCGAGGCGCGACGCAGGTGCCCCAACAGACCAGGGTGTTCGTCGACTTCATCGATGGCTACACCGGCGTCCTCGTGATCGATGGCACGGAAGTGCCGACCATCTCGCTCGACGAGCTCTCCCCGACGCCCGTCGGCGTCGGCGGCGAACAGGATGGCGACCAGATCGCGGTGCCGGACGCTGCCGTGTTCGAGCCGGGGAACTTCACGCTGAGCTACGTGACTCGCGAAGGCGGCCTCGTGGCGCCGCTGCGATCCGGTGAGCACCAGGCGACGGTCATCTTCTGGAAGCTCGACGAGGGACGGAACCGCTCGCTCACCTTCACCTGGTCGTTCTACGTCGTCTGAGCGTCGTCGACGGGAGGGAGTGCTCCGGTGTCGAGGAGGATCCGGAAACCCGCCTCGTCGAGGATCGGCACCCCGAGATCCGTTGCCTTCGTGAGTTTGCTGGCCCCGGGCTCCGCACCAACGACCACCGCGTAGGTCTTCGCGCTCACGCTCCCCGGACTCTTGCCACCGCGCCCCTTGATCGCAGCCTCGGCCTCCTCGCGCGTGAATCCGTCGAGCGATCCGGTCACCACGACCGCTCTACCCACCAGCACCTGTGGCAGTCGGCTGACCTCGACGTTGCCGAACTCGACCCCGGCGGCACGCAGCTTCTCGATCATCTCGCGATTGGTGTCGTGGGAGAACCAACGCACGATCGATGCCGCGATCGTCGGTCCGACACCGTCGGTCGTGGCCAGGTCGGCCTCGGAGGCGCCCATCACCGCGTCGAGGTTGCCGAACGCTCGACTGATCCCCTCCGATGCCGACGGACCGAGGCCCTTCACCCCGAGCGACGTCAGCAGACGCGGCAGCGGGCGGGCCCGCGACGCGGCGATGCTCGCGACGAGCTTCTCGGCACTCATCTGAGCGAACCCGTCGAGTTCGAGCAGTTGCTCAACGGTGACGGTGTAGATGTCGGCGGGGTCGCTCACGAGGCCGGCATCACTGAGTTGAAAAACCGTCCGCTCGCCGAGTCCCTCGATGTCCATCGCACCGCGGGACGCGAAGTAGATGATCCGCTGGTCGCGTTGGAACGGGCACGCCGCCTCAACACATCGGGTGTCGGCTTCGCCGGGCAGCCGGACCAGTTCGGTGCCGAGCTCGCACGGGCAGATGGTTGGGAACGTCCACGGAGGCGTACCGTCGACGCGAAGCGACACGACCGGACCCACGACCTCGGGGATGACGTCGCCTGCCTTGCGCACCACGACGGTGTCGCCAGGACGAACGTCTTTGATCCGGACCTGATCCTCGTTGTGCAGTGTGGCCATGCTGACCGTCGAACCGCCGACGAACACGGGCTCGAGCACGGCGAACGGCGTGGCCCGACCGGTCCGACCGATCGACACATGGATGGCGCGCAGCAACGTCGTGCGCTCTTCGGGAGGGAACTTGTAGGCGATGGCCCACCTCGGCGCGCGTGACGTGAAGCCGAGCAGTTCACGCTGCGCGAGATCGTCGACCTTGGCGACCGCACCGTCGATCTCGTACGCGAGATCGTGACGGTGCTCCTGCCAATGCCGGCAGAACGCGTACACCTCGTCGAGCGAGGCCACCATCCGCACCTCGGGGTTGACGGGGAAGCCCAGCGAGCCGAGGAACTCGAGCGTCTCGTGGTGGCTGGCGAAGGTCGGGCCGTCGACCACCTCACCGAGTTGGTAGCTCCAGAAGCTCAACTCGCGCGAGGCCGTCACACGTGGGTCCTTCTGACGCAGGCTCCCGGCCGCCGCGTTGCGCGGGTTCGCGAACCGCTGCTGTCCGGCCGCAACGGTGCGCTCGTTCAAGGCCTCGAAGCTCGTGAGTGGCATATAGATCTCGCCGCGCACCTCGACGACGGCAGGCGCACCCGGCGGCAACCGTTTCGGTAGCGATGCGATGGTCGCGACATTCGCGGTGACGTCCTCGCCGACGCGACCATCTCCACGAGTCGCGGCCTGTGCGAATCGACCGCCCTCGTACCGGATGCTGATGGCGAGCCCATCGATCTTCAGCTCGCAGACGTACGTGGCAAGGTCGGCGCCGAGACCCTTCGCGACGCGCTCACCCCACGCCGTGAGCTCCGCCGTGTCCATGGCGTTGTCGAGACTCGTCATCGGCACCCGGTGCTCGACGGGAGCGAACGTTGCGCCGCTCCGTGACTGCCCGACCTGCTGCGTCGGGGAGTCGGGCGTGATCAACTCGGGATGCGTCGCCTCGATCGCGCGCAACTCGCGGATCAGTTCGTCGTACTCGGCGTCGGACACCTCCGGCTCGTCGAAGCCGTAGTAGCGCTCGTCGTGATAGCGGATCTGCCGTGCCAGTTCCGCCGCTCGTGCGGCCACCGTCGTCGGAGCGCTTTGGTCGCTCACGCGTTCAGGCACCCAGGACGAAACGAGACGCGGTCGCCTGGTCGCGAACTCGCCGCCCGATCTCATCGGCGACGCGCATCACTCGCTCGGCGACTGCGGGCGTGTGCGACCCGAGACCACCGGCGGGCGTGATCATGCACTGCTGGCGAAGCGCGATCTGATCGCAACCGCGCTCGACGAGCTGACACCACAGGTCGCTGAGCTGCCGCCACGGGCGCTCCGCGGTGGTGGCGATCGGGCCATCGGTGTGCACCGCACCCCACGCGATCACGCCACCGCGCTCGAGGAATGCAGCGAGGTGACCCGCAGCCTCGACGATCGACGACTGCACCGGCACACACAGCACCTTGGGTCCTGCGGCGATCATCGACGCCCAATCAGCAGTCGGGCCGACCGAGAGGCCCGATGCGGCACGGGTCTCGATGGCGGCCAACGCACCCGACACGAGGTCGATGGCGGTGTCGGGGGCGATCGGGAACGCCGGATCGGTGAGATCGGTGAGATCAGGCTCGTCGACGAACACGAGTTGCTCGCAGCCGGGAAGCGCCAGGTCGACTGCATCGAGCAGATGCTGCAGATGAGCGCGCACGGCGAGCACTGCGATCTCGAACGCGTCGTCCGCCGAGACGCCAGCTCGCGCCAACGCGGTTCCGAGCGTGACGGGTCCGACCAGCTGCCACTTCACCCGCATCGGCCTGCCAGGCTCGGCATGTGCCGGCGCCGCGGCGAGGAACGCCCGGAACGCTTCGAACGCCTCGTGCCCGAGGTCGGTGTGGACGACTCGACTCGGATCGAGGCGAGCGGCGTCGACGGAGATGGAGCCGTATTGACCGAGCGACACGCCGTCGATACCAACGACCGCTTGTGCGATGAGGCCCTCGGCCGGCGAGCGCCGCGGCAGGCTCGGCACGGTGGCCACCGTGCTGGCGCGAAGGGCGAACTCGACGGCGGCATCAAGGTCGCGATGCGGCAGGCTTCCCATGCCGACGGTCATCCCGTTGCGTGGCTTGATCCCCGCCATCGCGCTCCTCCTTTGCCTCATCGTTGCACGCCGACCACTCGGCCAGCGATCCGGTCGGGTGCTCTCGCTGGTGCGTCTCGGTACCCTGTCCGCTCGTGCACCGCCCGGGCAAGTCCGACCAACTGGGTGCCCCCGACAACGTTGTGCTACCGCCGCACACCCACGCGCCAACACACGCGACCTGGGCAACGCGACTCACGTGGCTGCTGCTCCCGGTACTCGGTGGCGGCGCGTTCGGCGAGGCGCTGTCGGGTCACAGCCGCCCCGTTCAGCTCACCGGCACCACGATCGCGTGGGTGGCCTGGGCAGCGGTGGCGCTCGCCCTGCTGGTGCCGTCGACCGTGTCGCTCACCGTCGTTCGGGTCATCGTTCCGGCGGCCCTCGTCTCGTCGATGGTCGCGTCGTTCAACGGCACAAGCGTGATGCCGGCCGCAGTCGCGGCTTCGTTGTCCGCGCTCGCTGCCGTCGGCGTGATGCACGGCGACCTCGGCGAACATTTCGCGCAGGCATCCGCCTACGGCGACGAACGACGTCTGGTGCTCCGACCGCCGTTGGCGTTCCTCGTGCCTGCCGTGATCGCGTGGTTCGTCCTGTGCGCGGCCTGGCTCGTCGGGCCACTGACGCTCGCCGCGCGTGGTTGGGCCGTGGGTGTTCCGCTCACGATCATCGCCGTCGTGCTCAGCTGGTACTTCGGCCGACGGTTCCACCGGCTGTCGCGTCGTTGGCTGGTCCTCGTGCCCGCGGGCGTCGTCATCCACGATCACCTCGTCCTTGCGGAGACGGTGATGTTCCAGCGCAGTGTGGTGTCGTCGATCACCCTTGCGCTCGCCGACACCGAGGCAGCTGACCTCACCGGGCCGGCCGCCGGCCACGCGATCGAGATCGCGCTCGCCGATCTGTCGACGATCGTGCTCGCCCCCACCCGCGAGAAGCCGAACGGGACGGCGCTGCACGTACGGTCGATGCTCGTCGCACCGACTCGACCGGGCAGGGCGTTGGCGGCTGCCGCGCAACGCCGCCTACCGGTCGGCTGACCCGTCGCTACCGCGAGCGGCGCGCGATGCCCCCACCGAGCACGAACTGATCGGTGGGGTCGTAGAGCACCACGCTCTGACCCGGCGAGACGCGCCGCTGCGGCGTCGACCAGTGCAACCGTTCGCCGTCGATGCGGGCTGGCCGGGGTGTCCCGTGCGCGCTGCACTGGACGAGCACGTCACCCTCGACCGGCGTCGACGACCACGTGAGCTCACCGACGATCATCTCCGCGTCGAAGAGATCGGCATCGGAACCGACGACGACGGTTCGCGTGGCCGGGTCGACGTCGAGCACGTACTGCTTGGGGCCGCCGCCCGGCAGACCGAGTCCGCGCCGCTGCCCGACCGTCACGAGTTCGACGGCCTCCACATCGCCGACGTGATCACCAGCCGCGGTGACCACGGGCGCGCGCCGAAGCTCGATCCGGTCGCCAAGGAACTGCTCATGTCCACCGGTGTGGGTGATGAAGCAGACGTCCTGGCTGTCGGGCTTGGTCGCGGTCCCCAAACCGGCGCGGGTGGCGCGGGCGCGCACCTCGTTCTTCGTGAGGTGACCCACCGGGAACAGGGTGCGGGCGAGCTGCACCTGGTCGAGCATGTGCACCACGTAACTCTGATCCTTCGCAGCATCAGCGCCACGTGCGACTCGCAGCGCGCCGTCGACCTCGACGATCCGCGCGTGGTGACCGGTGGCCACCGCGTCGAAACCGAGCACGTCGGCTCGCTCGGCGAGGCGATCGAACTTGAGGTGACGGTTGCACTCGATGCACGGGTTCGGCGTGATTCCGTCGACGTGTGCGCGCACGTAGGGGTCGACCACGTGCGCATCGAAGTCGTCGGTGAAGTTGAACACGAGGTGGTCGATGCCGAGCTGCTGGGCAACGCGGCGCGCATCGTCGACATCGGCAATCGAGCAGCACCCCGTGTCGCTGTCGCCGCCCCACAAGCGCATGGTGACGCCGACCACCTCGTGACCCGCATGGAGCAACTCGAGCGCGGCGACCGACGAGTCGACGCCACCGCTCATCGCGCACAGGACCTTCACCGGCGACCACCGCCGCTGAACTGACGGATCCGCTCGATGGCCGCGACGATCACGTCGA
>JBMOFX010000078.1:0-11192 GCA_049318665.1 Ilumatobacteraceae bacterium
GATGTGTTGAACATCGGCGACCTCGCCGACGCGATGCCCAACGAGGTGAGTCAAGGGCAGCGCAAACTCGTCAGTGCAGCCCGAGCGCTTGCCGCCAGGCCGAAGCTCGTCTGCATGGACGAGCCCGCCGCTGGCCTCGATTCCGACGAGAGCCAAGAGCTGGGTCGCCAGCTGCGGGCGATCATCGATGCCGGCATCACGATCTTCCTCGTCGACCACGACATGGGCCTCGTGCTCAACGTGTGCGACTACATCTACGTGATCGAGTTCGGCAGCAAGATCGCGGAGGGCGCGCCCGCCGAGATCGTGAAGGACCCCCGGGTCATCGAGGCGTACCTCGGTGCATCTGCGCGGGCCGAGACCGCTGACCCAACCGGAGACACGGCCGGCGACACGACTGGCGACCCCGACGAAGCGACCGGAGGCGAGTGATGGCACTGCTCGAGATCGAGAACCTGTCGACCGGCTACCACGGCGTGCCCGTGGTGCGCGACCTCAACCTGCAGGTGAACGAAGGCGAGATCGTCGCGCTGCTCGGACCGAACGGCGCCGGGAAGACGACCACGTTGCTCACGGTGTCGGCGCTCGTGCCGATCCTCGCCGGCGACGTGCGCGTGTTCGGCTCGTCGGTGAAGGGACGCCGGCCGCATCTCATCGCGCGGAGCGGGCTTGCTCACGTGCCTGAAGATCGCAGCCTGTTCTTCCAACTCACCGTGCGCGAGAACCTCAAGCTCGGCGCCGCACGCGGCGCCGCCGACATCAACCAGGCACTCGGCTACTTTCCGGCACTCGAGCGGCTGCTCGATCGGCGCGCCGGCTTGCTGAGCGGCGGTGAGCAACAGATGCTGGCCATGGCACGTGCGCTCACGGTGAAGCCGAAGCTGCTCATGGTCGATGAGATGAGCCTTGGGCTCGCACCGATCATCGTCGAGCGCCTGCTGCCCGTATTGCGCCGCATCGCCGATGACACCGGAGCCGGCATCCTGCTCGTCGAGCAGCACGTGCACCTTGCGCTCGAAGTGGCCGACCGGGGGTACGTGCTCAGCCACGGGTCGCTCGCGATGGAGGGTGACGCCGCCTACCTGGCCGCCAACCGTCACCTGCTCGAGTCGAGCTACCTCGGTGGCACCGAGCTGGTCTGAGTTCTGACGGCTGCATGGATGTCCGCGTCGAGCCCGATGCCGACGCGGCCGCCGTCACCGCTGCGGCGCTGATCGGACGGCGTCTGCGCGAGGCCGTTCGCCGCCGTGGCGTTGCGAGTGTCGCGTTCAGTGGCGGTGCGACGCCGATCCCGATGCTGGCCGACCTCGCCGCGCAGGATCTGCCGTGGGCATCGATTACTGCGCTGCAGGTCGACGAGCGTGTTGCACCCGACGGACACGTCGACCGCAACATCGGTCTGCTCGACGTGCTGCCATTGCGGCCGCGTCAGGTGCTCGCGATGCCGGTCACCGCGGCCCGGCTCGATGACGCCGCCCGACGGTACGCACGCTTGTTGCCCGATTCGATCGATGTCGTCCACCTCGGCATCGGCGACGACGGCCACACCGCGTCGTGGCCGCCGGGGGACGATGTGGTGGAGTCCGATCTGCTCGTCGACGTGTGTGGCACGTTCAACGGGCGGGTGCGGATGACGCTCACACCGCGTTCGGTGAATGCGGCGCGGGCCCGCATCGCGCTGGTGGTCGGTGCCTCGAAGGCGCCGGCAGTGCGTGGCTGGCTCGACCGTGACTCGAACCTGCCGGTGGTGCACGTGCGCCGAACCGGCACGATCGTGGTGCTCGATCGCGCCGCAGCCGGCGGGTGACCCTCCACGGGTAGCGTCCGCTCGTGGACATCACGACGACCTCCCCATGGCGTGCCCTCCTCGAGACCCCTCGGCCGCCTCACCTGCGCAGGCTGTTCGCCGACGATCCGGCTCGTGCCGAGCGATACACGTGGCAGGCCGGTGACCTGCGCGTCGACGGGTCGAAGAACCTCATCGACGACGCCGTGCTGACCGCACTGCTCGACGTGGTGCGCGCCAGTTCGTTCGACGAACGGCGTGCGGCCATGTTCGGTGGCGAGTCGATCAACACCACCGAACGCCGCGCGGTGCTCCACACGGCGCTGCGTGCGCCACGGACCGAGTCGCTCGTAGTTGACGGTCGCGACGTCGTGGCCGACGTGCACGAGGTGCTCGACCGAATGGCCGAGTTCGCGACGCGGGTCCGGTCGGGGGAGTGGCGTGGTGCCACGGGCTCGGCGATCACCGCGATCGTCAACATCGGCATCGGCGGGAGCGACCTCGGCCCAGCGATGGCGTACCTCGCCACGATCGCGTTCGGGCAGCCGGGGCTGTCGTGTCGGTTCGTGAGCAACGTCGACGGCGCCGACATCCATCAGAACCTCCTCGATCTCGACCCGGCGACCACCTTGTTCGTGATCAGCTCGAAGACGTTCACCACTGTCGAGACGCTCACCAACGCGCGGGCCGCGCGCCAATGGCTCGTGGCGGCGCTCGGCGACGACGCGGTGTCGAAGCACTTTGTCGCGGTGAGCACCAACGCCGCGGAGGTGGCCTCGTTCGGCATCGACACCGCGAACATGTTCGGGTTCTGGGACTGGGTGGGCGGCCGGTACTCGGTCGACTCGGCGATCGGGCTGTCGCTGATGATCTCGATCGGGCCCGACGGGTTCCGCTCGTTCCTCGACGGCTTTCGCACGATCGACCAGCACCTGCTCGACGCCCCGCTCGAGGGCAACGTGCCTGTGCTGTTGGCCGCGCTCGGCATCTGGTACACCAACGTGCTCGGCGCGCAGAGCAAGGCGGTGCTGCCCTACGCGCAGGAGCTGCGCCGGTTCCCCGCCTACCTCCAGCAGCTCGACATGGAGTCCAACGGCAAGGGCGTCCGGCTCGACGGCTCGGCCGTGACGATCGATTCCGGACCGATCGTGTGGGGCGAGCCCGGCACCAACGGTCAGCACGCGTTCTACCAGCTGCTCCACCAGGGCACCCGGCTCGTGCCGATCGACTTCATCGGGTTCGCTCGGCCCAATCATCCCTTGCTCGAGCAGCACGACCTGTTGATGGCAAACCTGTTCGCACAGGGCGAGGCGCTGGCGTTCGGCAAGACGCTCGAGGACGTGCGTGCCGAGGGCATCCCCGATCACCAGCAGGCGCATCGCGTGTTCCCCGGCAACCGGCCGAGCACCACGATCGTCGCGCCGCAGCTCACCCCGCACGTGCTCGGTCAGCTGATTGCGCTCTACGAGCACATCGTGTTCGTGCAGGGCTGTGTGTGGGACGTGAACAGCTTCGACCAGTGGGGTGTGGAGCTCGGCAAGGCCCTCGCCAATCGGATCACCCCCGAACTCACGAGCGATGCCGCACCCCAGCACGACACCTCCACCACTGCCCTCATCGAGTGGTACCGCGCCACCCGCCTCCGTCCGTGAGGCTCAGGCGATGGTGACGATGTTGGTGCCGGCGTCGACCTGATACGTGGCGCCGGTGCTCACCAGCCCGTCGGGCACCTTCACGCTGTCGACGATGCGGTAGTCGGCGGTCCATCGCTCGGGGGTGACGGTGTGGAGGATGTAGCCACGGTGCTCGAGGTCGACATCGACGATGTCGGGGATCGCCTTCACCACGTCGGTGACAGCCGGGTTGACGAGCCCGCCCGATGAGATCGACGTCGCCACGAACTCGACGCCGACCGGGGCGCCCACACCGCGGCCACCCTGGCGGATGATGCCGGTGCCGGCAAAGTGGATGTCGCCGGTGAGGACGACGGTGTTGCGCGCCGGGTCGAGCGCATCGACGATCCGGTTGCGCTCGGTCGGGTACCCATCCCATTGGTCGTAGTTGAGGACAGCCCCGCCGATGGTGACGTCGCCGAACACGGTCTGTTGGCCGACGACCGACCACGTCGCCGGATCGGTGCTCGTCGCCCAGTCGATCAGCCACTGCTCCTGCTCGTCACCGATCATCGTTCGCGACTCGTCGAAGATCTCCGGGCACGGCGGATCGAGACTGAGTGACGGGTCGCCACAGGCTTGGTCGGATCGGTACTGGCGCCCATCGACCAATGCAAGGTCGACGAGGTTCCCCCATCGGAACGAGCGATAGATGCGGAACTCACCGGTCGCGGGAGGAGGATCGAGTGCGACCGGCTGGTGCTCCCACCACACCTGGTACGCCTGCCGACGACGCTCCTCGAAGCCCGGCGCGTCGGCCGGATCCTGCGGCACGAGACCGGCGTAGTTGTTCTCCACCTCGTGGTCGTCCCAGATGACGTACCACGGGCATGCCGCATGTGCTGCCTGCAGGTCGGGGTCGCCCTTGTAGAGCGCGTACCGGTTGCGGTACCCGACGAGGTCCATCGGCTCGGGCCCGTCGTGCTGGCGGACGACGTCGGCGCCATCGATGCCCACGGCGCCGCCTTCGTAGATGTAGTCGCCGAGGAACACGACGAAGTCGGGTTGCTGCTCGGCCACATCGCGGTGTGCGGTGTAGAAGCCGTTCTGATAGTTCTGGCAGCTGGCGCTGGCGAAGCGCACCTGCTGCGGCTCGGCCGTTTCGGCGGGTGCGGGCTGGGTGCGGCCGACCGGGCTCGTCCACTCGCCCACTCGGAACCGGTAGTACCACCAACCGGGCTCCAACTCGGCGAGGTGGTGCACGCTGTGGCCGTACTGCGCGGGCGCAGTGGTGGTGCCGCTTGCCCACAGCTCGGTGAACTCGGCGTCGCGCGCGATGTCCCACGCCACGTCGACGTCGCCGTCGGGCATGCCGCCACCTGCGAGTGGATCCGGTGCGAGGCGCGTCCACAGGATCACGCCATCCGTCGCCGGATCGCCGCTGGCCACGCCGAGCGTGAACGGATCCGACGTCACGTCGAGCGGCGGAGCAGCGACGGGCGCGAGTGGCGGCTCGGTGGTGGTGGTCGTGTCGATGCTGGTCGTGGTTGAGTCGCTCGCCGGTTCGCTCGCCGGTGCGCTGGTGGAGCTGGTCGCGTCGGAACCGCCGGTGCACGCGGTGACAACCACTGCGGCGCTCCCTGCGAGGAACAGCCGTCGTGAGATGGGTCGCATGGGCGCCAGTCTGGCGCACCTGCGACCACCGGGTGGATGCGGGCGGACTCGCTGGGGCACACTGGGCACATGGCCGATCGGGTGCTTGTCGCGAAGGTGGGTCTCGACGGGCATGACCGCGGCGTGAAGGTGGTCGCGAGGATCTTGCGCGATGCCGGGTTCGAGGTGATCTACACCGGATTGTTCCAGACAGCCGACACCGTGGCGGCTGCCGCGATCGACGAAGACGTCGATGTCGTGGGCCTCTCGATGTTGAGCGGTGCCCACATGACGCTCGCACCTCTCGTGGTGGCGAAGCTCCGCGAGCGTGGCTCCGACATCCCCGTTGTCGTCGGCGGCACGATCCCGAACCGCGACGTGCCCAAGCTCGAAGCGGCGGGCGTGGCTGCGGTCCTCACGCCGGGCGCCACGGCCGACGAGGTCGTCGCCCGAGTTCGTTCGGTCATCGACGCACACGCGCAGTGACCGCATACGCTGCGCTGGCATGACCACGTCGCCCGTCGAGCGGATCACCAACCTGCTCACGCTGCTGCTCGAGACGCGTGTGCCACTCACGTTGCGACAGATCACCGACTCGCTCGAGGGGATGTACCCCGAGGGAGCGGCAGCGCTCCGCGGTGCATTCGAGCGCGACAAGGCGCTGCTACGCGACATCGGCGTCCCGATCGACATGGTGGTGCTCGGCGGCGACCAGGCGGGCGAGACCGGTTACTCGATCGATCGTGATCGCTATGAACTACGCGGCCTTCAGCTCGACGACGCCGAGCGCCATGCCGTGCAGACCGCGGCGGCCGCGCTCCGCTCGGAGACCGGACAGGACGCGGTGTGGAAGCTGGGTGGTTCTGTGCTCGCCGCACCGACCGTGGTGGCCAACGTGGTCCACCTGCCGGCGCTCCCGGTGCTCCGCACGGCTGCCAACGAACGTCATCCGGTCGAGTTCTCGTACCGGGGAACGGCGAGATTGCTCGACCCGTACGGGCTCCTGCTGCGCGAGAGCTTCTGGTACGTGGTGGGCCACGAGCACGCGCACGGCGAAGTTCGCACGTTCCGCGTCGATCGCATCGAGGGCGACGTCACGATCAACGACGCTTCGCGGTTCGAGCGTCCCGACGACTTCGATATCCGCGCCGCGTTCCCTGCTGATGCGAAGGCGATCGGCGACGACGGGGCGCACCTCACGGCCACCGTGGCCGTGTTCGGTCCGCAGGCGCAGGCGCTGCGCGTCGAACTGGGCGACGACGCGGTGGTGGCCGGCGGCCCGCCCGATGCGGTCACCTTTCGCGTGCCGTGCGCGAACCGCGAGGCGTTCCGCTCGTGGGTGATCGGACTCGGGGGACACGCGGAGGTGCTCGGCCCACCCGAGGTGCGCGCCGATGTCGTGTCGTGGTTGCGCGCCATCGCTGAATCGCAGGTGCCGTCGTGAGCAAGCGCCGCGGGCCACAGCCGTTGAAGGAGCGCATCCGCCGGCTGCTGGTGATGCTGCCGTGGGTGATGGAGCGCGGCAGCGCCACGGTGGCTGAGCTGTGTGAGCGGTTCCAGGTGTCGGAGGCCGAGCTCATCGCCGACCTCGAACAGGTGTCGCTCTGTGGCCTCCCCCCGTACCTCGACGAGATGATCGACGTGTTCATCGACGACGGGATCGTGGAGGTCGGCATCCCGAGGTTCTTCACGCGGCCGCTGCGGCTCACGGCACCCGAAGGCTTCACGCTGATCGCAGCGGGTCGCGCCGCGTTGGCGATGCCCGGAGCAGATCCCACGGGCCCGCTTGCCCGCGCGATCGACAAGCTCGAGGCCGTCCTCGGTGCGAGCGGCCTCGAGGTCGACCTGCAGCAACCGCCCCTCACGACCGCCATCGTCGATGCGGCCGACGCCGGGCAGCGCCTCGCCATCAGCTACTGGGCCGGATACTCCGATGAGGTGACGGAGCGGACGATCACGCCGCGCCGGGTGTTCTCCGATCGCGGCCGCTGGTACGTCATCGCCGACGATGACCGGTCGGGGGAGGAGCGGCGGTTCCGCATCGACCGGATCTTGGAGGTGTCGGTGGTGGCCGGTGTGGTGACGCCACGCGAGGTCGTCGTCCCGACCGGCGACGACTGGTTCGACGACGTCGCCGATGCGGTGGAGGTGACGCTGCAACTGTCGTCACGCGGGCGGTGGGTGATCGAGCGGTTCCCGGTGCGCGAGGTCGACGAGTCGACGCTTGCCGATACGGGCACGATCACTGCGGTCCTGACGGTTGCCAACGAACGCTGGTTGCGGCAGTTGCTCGTGCGGCTCGGCCCGGACGCCACGGTGATTGCGCCGGCGTCGTGGCGCACGCTGGCCGCCGACACGGCCCGTGAGGTGCTTGCAGCGCGCTACGCCGCGGAGGTCTGAACGCTCAGCTGCTCGATGGACGTGATGCCGTTCGCCCGGAGCAGATGTGGCAGCACCGCTGCCGTGGCGTCGGCATCGGCGAGCGCATCGTGCGGGCGCACGAGCTCGACGCCGTAGCGCTCGCAGATCGCGCCGAGCCGATGCGACGACGTGCGAGCAGGGTCGAGCTGGCGGGAGAGCCGGAGCGTGCACAGAGATGTGTCGATCGGGAGCCGGACCCCGCTCGCTGCCGCAGCCTTGCGTAGGAACGCGAGATCGAACTCGGCGTTGTGGGCGACGAACACCGTCCCGTCGAGCATCGACGCCACGTGGGTGAGCACCTCGGGCAACGGTGGTGCATCGCGCACGTCGCGCCGGCGGATGCCGTGCAACGACGTGGGCCCGACTCGTGCGAGCCAGCGCCATCGTGGGCGGACGAGGCTCGACCACCGATCGAGCACGACACCGTCCGCATCGACCACGACGACGCCGACTTGGAGCAGGTGGTGGCGGCGAACCGACAGGCCAGAGGTCTCCACATCGACGACAGCAAAACGCACGTGTGGCAGGTCGTCGGACGTCACCCGGTCATCGTACGCGCGGGGTGCGATACGCCCGGCTGCGTACCCGGGCTGCTCACCCGGGTATCAGTCGGCCAGGCGAGCGCGAACGCCGATCGGCGCTGCCACGGTGTAGCCGGCGAGGTGACGATCCTCTTCGCTTTCGCCACCCCAGAACCCGTACTCGTGGTTCGAACGGGCAAACTCCCGGCAGGGTGCCTGTACCGGGCAGGTGGTGCACAACAACCGAGCTTGTGCCTCGCGACGGGCCCGGGCCTGCGGGCGCTCGGCGCGGGGTGGGAAGAACAGGTTGGTTCGGTCCGAGCACACGGCGTGATCACGCCATGCGTGACCCGTCGGCATCGTCAGGGGTGCTGCTTCGATTGCGGCCATTGGCCCTCTCCTCGTGGCGTGTTCGCATTCAACACTAAACACCGGAAGGTGCCGAGTAAAGGGTTTTCGCACTAAATGATGAGAAACCTCAGAGCAGCTCCGCGGCAAGGCTCGCGACGGCGCTGCGCTCGCATGCCGTGAGGGTGATGTGCCCGAAGCACGACTGGCCGCCGAAGGCCTGGATCAGCACCGCCAAGGCATTGTTCGACTCGCCGAGGTATGGGGCGTCGATCTGGCTCGTATCGCCGGTGAAGATCACCTTCGTGCCTTCACCGATGCGAGTGAGGATGGTCTTCAACGTGGTCGGCTCGAGGTTCTGTGCCTCGTCGACGACGACGATCTGGCGGTGCAGTGATCGGCCGCGCAAGAAGGTGACGCTCTCCAACGAGAGTTGGTTGCGGGTGGTGAGCTCGTCGATGAGGCGATGCGCGTCGTGCGAGCTGCGCTGATCGGTGAGCGCAACAATCGCATCGTGGATCGCCGACATCCACGGATCGAGCTTCTCGTCGAGTCCGCCGGGGAGAAAGCCGACGTCGGCGCGGCCGACCGGCACCAGCGGCCGGTAGATCGCCAACCGCTCGTAGCCGCGATGCTCGACCACTTGCTCGAGCCCGGCGGCGATCGCCATCACCGTCTTGCCCGTGCCGGCGCGGCCATCGAGTGCGACCACGCTCACGGTCGGGTCGAGGAGCAACTCGAGTGCGAACCGCTGTTCCTTCGAGCGTGCCCGTAGCCCCCACGCTTCCGGCGCCTGATGGGGCAGCACGACGAGCTCGTCGTCGATGCGTCGAACGAGTGCCGACTGCGAACCCGACCGCAGCGCGGCGAACGCGTTCTCGACCATGTCGTCCGCGCCTGGCACCTCGTCGGCCTGCACGGCGCCCGCGCTGTAGATCGAGTCGATGATGTCGTGCGTGCTCTCGATGGTGCGCCAGCCCGCCGCCCGCGTGGCTGCCGACCGGCCGACCGGATGGTGTTCGGTTGCCTCGACACCGAGGTGCGCTGCCTTGATGCGCAACGCAGCGTCGTTCGACACCATCACCGTCGGCGCCTGCTGCGCCTGACCGAGTGCAGCGCCGATGATGCGGTTGTCGGGAACCTGCGGGTCGAGGCCGTGCTCGAGGAGCAAGTGTCGCTGAATCCCGTTGATCTCGATCTGCAGCGTGCCGGCACCCTCGTGATCGGCCATCGCCACTGCCGTGGCGAGGGAGCCACCGTGACGAACCCGAAGATCTTCGATGGTGCGCAGTGCCGTGCGTGCGGCTCGCCCCACATCGTCGAGTCGAGTCTTCAGACCGTCGAGCTCTTCGATCACCGTGAGCGGGATCACCACGTCAACGTCGCCGAATCCCGGCAGACAGCCGGGATCACCGACGAGCACGCTGGTGTCGAGGACCACACGTGTTCGCACACCTCCTTCCGCTGCGTTCTTCGTCGAGGCGGAAGCAAGGACGTCGGTCAACGCCACTCCTTGTGGGGGTAGGGGTTTGTGAGTAGAGCCTTCTTGGTGAGTTCTTATCGCACGCCACCCGGCCCTCGGGTGGATGCAACGGCATGCGTCATCTGCTGTTCACGATGCGGTCACGCAGCGTGTCACCGCACGAGCGTGTCGGGGATGCCGTCGTCGAGTTCGACGCCACAACTGTTGAGCGCGAACGACACCAGGTGGTAGTTGCCGACGGTGAAGATCACGTCGAGCAGCTGCTCCACGGAGTACCGCTCGGCGAGTACCGCCCAGGTCGCGTCGCTGATCCGGCTGAGATCGTGGAGCTCGTCGACGGCCCGGAGGAGTGCCGCGTCGAACGGAGCCCACGCCGGGTCGTCGGGCCCGCGTTGCACGCGATCGATCTCGTCGACGGTGATGTCGGAACGTTGGGCGATCACGTGGTGCTGGCCGAACTCGTATGGCGATGCGCACCGAACACCGACGCGCAGGATGAGCAGCTCCCGGTCGCGTGCGGACAGTGTGTTCTTCGACAGCACGTGGGTTGCGAACACGAGCCAACGCTTCAGCAGCGCGGGATGATGGGCGAGCGTTGCGAAGATGTTGAGCGTGCTGCCGTCGGGGGCGCGCAGCCCGCCACGCTCGAACAGCTCGACGACCTCGGGTGACGGGTCGGTGATGGGTGTGATGCGCGGTGCGTTCATACGTTGATCATCGCACCAGACGCCGTCTGCTTTCGATGCCGACCACCGGCACAGAGCGTCGATTCCTTAGTTGTTGCATCTGCAACAACTAGGGTGCTTGCTATTGGTCGGTGAACCCTGTTCGATACGCGCTCGTAACGCTTTGTTACAACGCTCAACGGGCACAGCCCAACCGATACGAAGAGGTATCACGACATGACGACCAAAGCAGAGTTGATTGACGCGGTGGCAAAGGCAGCTGACGTCAGCAAGGCAGATGCCGATCGCACCCTCACCGCGTTTTTCGACACGGTGACGGCATCGGCGAAGAAGGGCGACAAGGTCGGCTGGCCCGGCTTCGGCACGTTCAGCACGTCGAAGTCGGCGGCACGCACCGGACGGAACCCGCAGACGGGCGAGCCGGTGAAGATCGCCGCCTCGACGCGACTGAAGTTCACCGCGAGCTCGACGCTCAAGGCCGCGCTCAACCCCAAGAAGAAGTGACCTCCGGGTCGCCGATCATCACCACACCAACACCACACCACTGAATACGTACTGAGAGAGGATCACCACATCATGGCAACCACCAAGAAGGCTGCTCCGGCCAAGAAGGCCGCTGCGAAGAAGGCTCCGGCCAAGAAGGCTGCACCGGCGAAGAAGGCCGCTCCGGCCAAGAAGGCT
>JBMOFX010000079.1:0-11160 GCA_049318665.1 Ilumatobacteraceae bacterium
ATCTTCCAGCTCGAGATCGAGCAGGTCGCGCTGTCGAAGGAAACCGATACGGCCTCCATCGAGCGCCTCGACACGCTGGTCGACGAACTGGCCGAACTCAACGCTCAGGTGCACGCCATGAAGAGCATCTGGGAGAACGAGAAGCAGGCCATCAGTGCCATTCGATCGTTGAAGGAAGAGCTCGAGCACCTGCGTACCCAGGTCGAGCGCGAAACCGATCTGGCCATCGCGGCCGAGATCCGATACGGCCGCATCCCCGAGCTCGAGCGTCGCATCGAGGACGCCACCGCGCACCTCGACCAGTTGCAGTCCGGCCACCGCATGCTGAAGGAAGAGGTCGACAGCGAAGACATCGCCGAGGTCGTCAGCAAGTGGACCGGCGTGCCCATCAATCGGCTGATGGAAACCGAGATGGCCAAGCTCGTCCATCTCGAAGACATGCTCCACCGCAGGGTCATCGGCCAGGACGACGCGGTCACCGCCGTCGCCAACGCCATCCGTCGCTCGCGGGCCGGGTTGTCCGACCCCAACCGGCCCATCGGCTCGTTCATGTTCCTCGGCCCCACCGGTGTGGGCAAGACCGAACTCGCTCGCGCCGTCGCCGAGTACCTGTTCGACGACGAGAAGGCGATGGTTCGCATCGACATGGGCGAGTACATGGAGAAGTACTCAGTCAGTCGCCTCATCGGTGCGCCGCCCGGATACGTCGGCTACGACGAGGGCGGCCAGCTCACCGAAGCGGTGCGTCGCCGCCCGTACAGCGTCGTGCTGCTCGACGAAATCGAGAAGGCGCACCCCGACGTGTTCAACGTGCTCCTGCAGGTGCTCGACGACGGCCGCCTCACCGATGGGCAGGGGCGCACGGTCGACTTCACCAACGTGGTGATCGTGATGACGTCGAACCTCGTCGGCGATCCGAGTGCGTTCTTCAAGCCCGAGTTCATCAACCGCGTCGACGAGATCATCCGGTTCCGTGCGCTCGCCGAGGACGATCTCCGCCGCATCGTCGAGATCCAGCTCGGCCTGCTCCGCAAGCGGATGGCCGACCGCCGGATCGCGCTCGAGGTCACCGACGCTGCGATGACCCACCTCGCCCACGAGGGATACGACCCAGCGTTCGGTGCTCGTCCGCTGAAGCGCGTCATCCAGCGTGAAATCAGCGATCCGGTCGCGGTGATGGTGCTCGAGGGCAAGGTCGGCGATGGCGACGGCATCTCGGTCGACGTCACCGACGGTCGTCTCACCATCACCGGAACAAGACCGTGACCTGAGCGGTTGCGGCCACGCATGGAACTCACCCAGGCCCTGTCGTTCGTCGCCGAACGGAAGAACGGCGTGCTCACCACTCAGAAGCGCGACGGTCGGCCGCAGCTGTCGAACATCACCTACGCAGTGGGCGACGATGGCATCATCCGCATCTCGGTCACTGCCGACCGCGCGAAGTACGCCAACCTGGTTCGTGATCCGCGGGCGTCGTTGCACGTGAGTCGCGAGGACTTCTGGGCGTACGTCGTGATCGACGCCGATGTCGAACTGTCGGCCGTGGCTGCCGATCCGCACGACGCCGCGGCCGACGAGTTGGTCGCGCTGTACCGCGCGGTCGCCGGCGAGCACGCCGACTGGGACGACTATCGCGCCGCGATGGTTCGTGACCGGCGAGTGGTGGTGCGGCTCCGCCCCGCTCACGCGTACGGGATGCTCTGAGCCTCAGACCTTCTTGTACCGCCACACGGCGATCGGCGCGAGCACAGCGACGATCGCAGCCGACCAGGCCAGCGACGCGATCACCTTCCCGGCCGTCGGACCGCCGAGCATGCAGGCCCGCACCGCGTCGGCCGTGACGCTCACCGGCTGGTGCTTCGCCCACGGCTGCAACCAGCCGGGCATCGTGTTCGGGTCGACGAACAGGTTCGAGGCGAACGTGAGCGGCGCGATGAGCGGGAAGGCTGCAGCCTGGGCGGCCTCGCCGTTGGTCACCGACAGGCCGACGAACGCCATCAGCCACGAGAGCGCGAAGCCGAAGAAGATCATCACACCGATGCCAGCGACGACCATGATGAAGTTGGTGTGCGTGCGGAAGCCGACGAGGAAGCCGATCATCAGCATCACGAGGATGATCAACACGTTGCGGGTCGAGTCGGCGATGACGCGACCCCCGAGTACCGCCGAGCGCGCCATCGGCAGCGAGCGAAGCCGCTCGAGGAGACCCTTGCCCTTGTCTTCTGCGAGACCGATCGCGGTGTTGATCGCACCGAAGGTCATGGTCTGCACGAAGATGCCGGGCATCAGGTAGTCGACGTAGTTGTAGCCGGGGATCTCAATCGATCCGCCGAACACGTAGCGGAACATCAGCACGAAGATGATCGGCTGGATGAACGAGAACACGAGCACCTGGGGCACGCGCCGCGCCGCCGTGAGGTTGCGCCACGTCATCGAGATCGTGTCTTGAATCGCCCAACCGACGCTCCCGTCGCTCATCGCGGGGTGTTGCGGGTCGGCGGGAATCGAGTTGGTGGTGACGGTCGCAGTGGTCATGAGGTGGCTCCGGTGAGGCTGAGGAACACGTCGTCGAGGGTGGGTTCGTGGAGGTCGAGACGGCCAACCTCGAGGCCGGCTTCGTCGAGTCGGTTGAGCACCTCGCGCACGGTTCTCGCGCCGCCACGGAGGGGGATCGTGACCGTGGTGGGGTCTTCGACGGGGATCGCCGCGCCGACGTCGGCGAGCAGATTCTTCGCCGTCTGCGCGGCGCCGGTGTCGCGCATCGTGAGTGCCACCGTCGTCTCGCCGAGGCGACCCTTCAGCTCGGCCACCGTGCCTTCGGCGGCGATGAGACCGTGGTCGATGACGATGATGTTGTCGGCGAGGCGGTCGGCCTCTTCGAGGTACTGGGTGGTGAGCAGCACCGTGGTGCCGTCGGACACGAGCGCCGCGATCACGTCCCACAGGTCTTGCCGGCTCGCAGGGTCGAGGCCGGTGGTGGGCTCGTCGAGGAGCAGCACGGGCGGCTGGGTGACGAGGGCGGCGGCGAGGTCGAGGCGCCGGCGCATGCCACCGGAATAGGTGCGTGCCGGGCGACCGCCTGCGTCGGTGAGGTTGAACTGGTCGAGCAACTGCTTGGCGCGGGTGCGTGAGTCGGGCTTGCTCAGGTGGTTGAGCCGACCGACGAGGTAGAGGTTCTCCCAGCCGGTGAGGTTCTCGTCGACGGCGGCGTACTGGCCGGCGAGGCCGATGCTTCGCCGCACCTGCTGCGCCTGGCTCACGACGTCGAAGCCGTTGACGAAGGCGCGACCCGCGTCGGGGAGCGCAGTCGTGGTGAGGATGCGAACCGCGGTGGTCTTGCCGGCACCGTTCGGACCGAGCAGGCCGAGCACGGTGCCGGTGGCGATCTCGAACGAGATCCCATCGAGCGCGTGCACGTCGCCGTAGTGCTTGACGAGACCCTCCGCGACGAGGGCTGAGCTGGATGACATGTGGTTTACAGTAGCCGAAGATTGAGTCTTGTCAACTATTTATCATCATCGATCGTCTGCTAGGGTCAAGGTGTGCTGGCGAGCGAATCCAACGACCCGATGGAGCTGGCCTGGGCGCGTCTGCTCTCGCTCTTCATGGAGCGGCGAGATGCCACCTTCGTGATCCTCGGCCAGCACGGGCTCACGCCGCCGCACGCGCATGCCCTGTCGCTGTTGCTCGACGGACCGGTGCGCATGCGTGACCTCGCCGCTCATATGACCTGCGACGCGTCGTACATCACGGCCGTCACCGATCGGCTGGAGGAACTCGGTCTCGCCGAGCGCAGGCCGAGTGACGCGGATCGTCGCGTGAAGGAAGTCGCACTCACCAATAAGGGAACTCGCGTGGCCGAGAAGGTGCGGGCATCGTTCTCCGAACCGCCCGCCGGCCTGGCCCAGCTCTCTGCCCCCGACCGCAAGGCGTTCATCCGCCTGTGTGAGCAGCTCGCTCCCGACGTCACCGGGTCGCTCGACCCCCTCCGCCCCTCGCCCCGCTCGGCCTAACCGACCTCCGTCCGTGAGGTTCCACCCGCATCGGCCGGGTTGAAGCTCACCGACGACGAGGGTTGGTGAGCATCGAACCGGGCACGGCGGGTTGAAGCTCACGGATGAGTTCGACGGGGTGGCCGGGTGCGCCGGTCAGGTGGTGCCGGTCAGGTGGTGCCGGTCAGGTGGTGGTGGGGAAACGGTGGTGGATCGCGTTGGCGTGTGCGGGGAAGCCTTCGTGATCGGCAAGCGCGATGATCGACGGGGCCATCCGCGCCAGCGCATGCTCGTCGGCACGGGCGATAGCGGTTCGCTTCAGGAACGCCTCGGCCGTGATGCCCGACGACACGTGAGCGAAGCCACTCGTGGGGAGCGACGCCGGGCAGCCGATCACGAAGTTCGCGGCGCTGAACGGCGTGTGCTGACCGATGAGGATCTCACCGGCATCGGTGAGCATCGACACCACGTCGTCGACGAGGTCGTCTCGAACGGCGACCTGCAGGTGCTCGGGCGCGTAGTCGTTCGAGAGATGTGTGGCCTCGGCAAGTGAGTCGACGAGGACGCACCCGCCGTTGACACCGAGCGAGGCGCGGGCGGCTTCTGCGCGAGCTGGCGGGAGTGCGTCGAGCTGACGAGCCAGTTCGCGGTCGACATCGTCGGCCTGGCGCTCGGAGGTGGTGATCAGCACGACCGCGGAGTCGGTGCCGTGCTCGGCCTCGATCAGCAGATCGGCCGCGAGGCGAACCGGGTCGGCGGTGTCGTCGGCGATCACGACACTCTCGGTCGGGCCGAGCAGCATCATCGTCACCACCCCGTGGCGTTGCATCTCCACCTGCGCGCACGTGACTGCGGGTGAGCCGGGCCCGACCACCTTGCGAACCCGCGGGATGGACTGCGTGCCGAAGCCGAGCGCCGCGATGCCGGCGGGGCCGTTCACTCGGAACACGCTGCGGATCCCGAGCTTGCGGCACACGACCAGCACGGCCGGATCGACGCGCCCATCGCCGCCCGGCACGGGCGGTACGACGAGCGTGATCTCGGGGACCCCCGCCACCACGGCGGGTACGCCGAGTTGGTACGCGACGCTCGGGTACGACGCCTTGCCGCTCGGGACGAACAGGCCAGCTGACGCGATCGGCGTGACCCGCTCACCGACGATGAGGCCTGGCTCGCTCTCGAGAGTCCAGTTGGACGCTCGTCGGACGAGGTGCTCGTTGAACGTGCGCAGGTGCGTGATCGCATCGTCGATCGCGGCATCGACCTCGGGTGAGACGGTGGCTGCATCGATCTCGTCGTCGCGCACGCGCAGCTGATGCGGCTCGAGGTCGATGCGGTCGAACAACGCCAGTGCCCGACACACCGCCTCGTCGCCGTGTTCGCGGACGTCGTCGATGAGCTCGCCGATCGAGGCGCGCAGCACCGGGTCGAAGATGTCGTCGAGACCGCGGTGGAGGAGTGACGCCCGCTCGTCGGCCGTCGTCGCCGACCACCTCATCCGTCGCATCACGCCTGGGCCGTGCACCATGCGGCCCGACGGTACCGGGGCAATTGGCCGACCAACGACTAACCTCGACACACGTTCCGGAACGAGTTCGGACACTTCGTTGTGAGGAGCGCGCCATGCCGGTCACGGTCGTCGTCGGCGCCCAGTGGGGCGATGAGGGCAAGGCCAAGGTCATCGACCTGTTGGCCAAGGACCACGGCTACGTCGTGCGCTACCAGGGCGGGCACAACGCGGGCCACACGGTGGTCGTCGGCGACGAGCGCTATGCGCTCCAGCTCGTGCCGAGCGGCATCCTCTACGACCACATCGTTCCGGTTATCGCGAACGGTGTGGTCGTCGATCTACCCACCCTGTTCAACGAGATCGACACCCTCGAGCGACGCGGCATCTCGTGCGAGCGACTGCTCGTCAGCAGCCGCGCGCATCTCATCTTTCCCTGGCACCAGGCGTGGGATGCGCTGTCGGAAGCACGGCGCGGCGACGAGAAGATCGGCACCACGCTGAAGGGGATCGGCCCGGCGTACGCCGACAAGGCGCGTCGTGTCGGCATTCGTGCCGGCGATGTGCTCGACGCCGATCACTTCGCAGCGCAGGTGCGCGATCGTGCTGTCGCGGAGAGCGAGTCGATCGTGGCAGCTGGCGGCGACGCACTCGACGTGGGGTTGATCGTGGCCCAGTTCGCGGAGCTCGGAGCTCGCCTCGCCCCCTACGTCACCGACACGGTGAGCATGCTCCATCGTGCGCTGGCGGAGAACCACCACGTGCTCCTCGAGGGTGCGCAGGCAACCTTCCTCGATCTCGATCACGGCACCTACCCGTACGTCACGTCGTCGAACCCCACCGCCGGCGGCGCGAGCGTGGGTTCCGGCATCGGCCCTCGTCAACTCAGCCGCATCGTCGGCATCACGAAGGCCTACACCACGCGGGTCGGCGCCGGTCCGTTCCCGACGGAGCTGCTCGATGCCGATGGTGATCGGCTCGTCGAGGTCGGGCGCGAGTTCGGCACCGTCACGGGTCGGCGTCGCCGTCCGGGCTGGATCGACTGCGTGATGCTCCGCCACGCGGTGCAGGTCAACACCCTCACCGAGTTGGCACTCACCAAGCTCGACGTGCTCGACGGCTTCCGCACCGTGAAGGTCTGCATCGGCTACCGGCTCGACGGCAGTCGCCTCGATCACTACCCCGACCGCTCCGACATCCTGGCCCGGGTGGAGCCCGAGTACATCGAGCTGCCGGGTTGGCAGCGCGATGTCGGTACGGCTCGCGAGGTCAGCGAGCTCCCGGTGGCGGCGCGGGCGTTCGTCCAACTCGTCGAGGCCGAGGTCGGCGTGCCGATCAGCGTGGTCGGCGTCGGCGCCGAGCGCGACGACTACCTCTACTGGAGCTGAGCGGATGATCCCGCGCTACTCGCTCCCGGAGATGGCCGCGATCTTCGCCGATACCTCACGGTTCGGTCGCTGGCTCGAGATCGAGCTCCTTGCCACCGACGCGCACGCTGCACTGGGAGTGGTACCGACGACCGACGCAGCAGCGTGCCGTCACGCCGCGCCGGTGATCGACGACGCGTTCGTGGCCGCCGTGAGTGAGCGTGAGCGTGTCACCGATCACGATGTCGCCGCGTTCGTCGATGTCGTGCAGGCAGCAATCGGCGCGCCGGCGGGCGCGTGGATCCACTACGGACTCACCAGCAGCGACGTGGTCGACACGGCGTGGTGTTGGATGCTGCGCGACGCGGCCGACCTCCTCATCGACGCGTCGACCCAGCTGCTGTCCACGCTCGTCGAGTTGGCGCATCGCCATCGCGACGACGTGATGATCGGCCGCACTCACGGCGTGCACGCCGAGCCCACCACGTTCGGGGCGAAGGTGGCGTTGTGGGCGCTGCAGGTCGACCGCGATCGTCAACGCCTGCGCACCGCACGCGACGCGGTGAGCGTCTGCAAGTTGAGCGGCGCCGTCGGCACGTACAGCAACATCGATCCGTCGGTCGAGCGTTACGTCGCCGAACGACTCGGTCTGCGCCCGGTTCCCGCCACCCAGGTGATCGCACGCGATCGTCACGCCGAGTACCTCTGGGCGTGTGCGTCGGTCGGTTCCACCTTGGAACTGATCGCCGTCGAGCTCCGTCATCTCCAGCGCACCGAGGTACGTGAGGTGCAGGAGGGCTTCAAGGTGGGCCAGAAGGGTTCGTCTGCGATGCCGCACAAGCGGAACCCGATCTCGGCTGAAACGATCAGCGGGTTGTCGCGCGTCCTGCGCGGCAATTTGCAGGCCGGATTGCAAGACGTCGCGCTGTGGCACGAGCGCGACATCTCGCACAGCTCGGTCGAGCGGATCGTCCTGCCTGACTCGTCGTTGTTGGCGCACTATGTGCTCATCCGGACACGTCGTCTCCTCGACGGACTCGTCGTCGACACGGCCCGAATGCGCTTCAATCTGGAGTCGAGTCACGGACTCGTGTTCAGCCAGGGCGTGTTGCTCGCGCTCGTGGAATCGGGCCTGACGAGAGACGATGCGTATCGCATTGTGCAGGGAGCTGCGATGCAGGCGTGGGACACCGGCACCGACTTCCGATCACTGCTCGAAGGCGACGCAGCAGTAGCGGCGCTCGGCCCCGATGCGCTCGATGCAGCATTCGATCTCCAGCGTTCGGTGCGCAACATCGGCGTCACGTTCGACGCGTTGGATGCGATCGAACGCTGAGGATCAGTTGGCTCGGCTGATGCCGGCCGCTTTCAGCACCGACGCTTGCACGCCGACATCACGCCAGGTGGCGTATGCGATGCCCTGACGCTCGCTGTAGGTCTTGGCGATCTTGACGAACTCTGCTTCGAGTTCGGCAATGTCGATGCCGCCGCCGAGCGAGGCCAATTCGGTCGTGAGATCGCGACGTTCTTGCAAGAGTCGCAGTTCGTCGAGGGGGCTCGCCGTCTCGAGCTCTTTGGTAATGGTGCTCAGGCGGGCATTGATCGTTTCGGCGGTGCGCTTTCGGCCGCGCTTGGGCTTGGTCGAGCGGAGCGCATCGAGGTACTCACGAACGACTCGACCTTCGACACGGCCAGCAGCCATTGCTGCTTTGTGCTCGTCACTCAATGGATTCTTGGGACCCTTCTTTGCCATGTCGCAAAGAGTAGCCCTGGATACTCGCCATCGACACAACGGCGTCTTTGCCACACTGTGCTGATGGCGCTCGAGATGATTCCCATCGGCACGGTTCGAAATGATCGGGGCGACGCGATCGATGACGATTGGGATCTCATCAACAGCGTCATCCAACTCGACCTCGACGTGGTCGACGAGACCGCGACCGCCGGATTGTGGACGTTCTCACATGTCGAGGTCGTGTACGTGTTCGACCGGCTCGATCCGGCCGAGGTGGTGCGCGGGAGTCGGCACCCACGCGGCAACGTCGAATGGCCCGAGGTCGGCATCCTCGCGCAGCGTGCCAAGCACCGACCGAACCGCATCGGCGTCACCGTGTGCGAGTTGATGGCGGTGCGCCCGGGCGGTGTGGTGGAGGTGCGCGGACTCGATGCCATCGACGGCACCCCCGTGCTCGACATCAAGCCGTACATGACCGAGTTCGGTCCGCGTGGCGACGTGATCCAGCCGGACTGGAGCCGCGAGCTGATGGCCCACTACTGGACGCTCGACAAACACGACGGTCATCCCGTTCCCGATCCGGATCGCTGGTTGGCCGAGGTGAAGCAGTCACCGCTCGACCACGGTCGACTCGGACTGATCGTGCGGCGGCCGACGACCGGTGAGCGCGAGGTGGTGGCCACCGCCGAGCTCGACACGGCGCTCGGCCTCGTGGGCGACAACTGGCTTGCACGCGGCAGCCGCAGTGCGGCCGACGGTCTCGCCGAGCTCGATGCGCAGCTCAACATCATGAACATCCGGTGTGCCGCACTCGTGGCGGGTGACGACGCCCGCATCCCGCTCGCCGGCGACCAGTTGTTCGTCGACCTCGACCTCTCGGCAGCGAACCTGCCAGCCGGCACCCGACTGCAGATCGGTACGGCCGTCATCGAGGTGACGGCCAAGCCGCACACCGGCTGCGCGAAGTTCACGCAACGGTTCGGTCTCGCGGCGCATCGCTGGGTGAACGGCAAGATCGGCAAGGCGGAACGGCTGCGCGGCATCTGCGCGCGGGTCGTTGTGGCAGGCACCATCAGCGCGGGTGACGAGATCACCAAGGTGGCACTCGACCGCTAGCGTCGCCCGGGCATGGACCTCGGCGCGTTGTTCACCCTCGAGCCGCACGGCCCCGACACGTTCGTCGGCATCGGGCCGCACTATCCGTGGGGTGGGCTCTACGGCGGTCAGATCGTGGCGCAGGCGCTTCGTGCGGCCGCCGGCACCGTCGACGAGGGCTTCGAACCGCATTCGCTCCGTGCGTACTTCATCCGCCGAGGCGATCCGTCCGAGCCAGTCCGCTACGAGGTCGACCGCATCCGTAACGGCCGAAGCTTCTCGACTCGGCGTGTCGTGGCGCGTCAGGCAATCGGGGCGATCCTCAATCTCGAGGCGTCGTTCCAACGACCCGAGTCGGACGTCGCGCTCCAGACCGTGCCGATGCCCACCGGTCTGCCACACATCGACACGGGCTTCGACGACAACTGGACCACCTCGTTCGATCGTCGCTCGCTGCCGTTCGATCTCCTGCCGAAGCCCGACGCGGGTGCAGGCCGCAACGTGGCGTGGATGCGCGTGAACGCCGACGTCCCCGACGACGACCTGCTGCACCGCTGCTGGCTCGCGTATCTGTCGGACGACCTCCCGACCGAATCGGTCCGTCGTGCCTTGTTCGAGCAGGAGCCGGCCGGAACCGACTGGGAGACCTGGTGGGAGGGTGGCTTCAACGCCAGCCTCGATCATGCAATCTGGTTCCACCAGCCGGTCCGCGCCGACCAATGGCACCTCTACGACTTCGCCTGCCACGGCTACGTCGGCGGTCGTGGCGTGTCGGTGGGGCACGTGTTCAGTGAGGCGGGTGTCCACGTGGCGACGGTGACCCAGGAGGTCCTCGTCCGGATGCCCCGCACCCATCCGCGAGACTGAACTCGATGGCTCTCCCTCCGCTCGACCCGACACGCGACGCCCTCCGCGAGCACGTGCTCCGGCACAGCCTCAAGCGAGGCGAGTTCACGCTGAAGTCGGGCGCGACGAGCACGTGGTTCCTCGACACGAAGCAGACCGCGTGCCGCCCCGACGGGCTGTTGTTGATGGCGGAGGTCGCGCTCGCGATGATCCCTGATGACGCCACCGCCATCGGCGGCATCACGGTGGGCGCCGACCCCGTTGCCTACGCGGTCGCCGCCGTCGCTGCTACCCGCGGGCGAGCGCTGAAGAGCTTCACCATCCGCAAGGAAGCGAAGGACCACGGCATGGGCGGCCGGGTCGCCGGCGCGCTGGAGCCGGGTGACCGCGTGGTCATCACCGAAGACACGGTCACGCGCGGCACGACGATCATCGAAGCAGTCGAGGTGGTGCGTGCGTTCGGCGCCGAGCCGGTGCTGATCACGGTGATCGTCGACCGTGGCGGCACGTGTGCAGCGATGGCCGAGGCGGCAGGCGTGCCGTTCAGTCCGATGCTGACGGCGCCCGACCTCGGCTATCCGTTCGGGAGCTGATCGCCCCCGGCGGCAGTTCGTCGAG